>JAPSKG010000050.1 GCA_031177795.1 Domibacillus sp. | reverse complement strand
ATTTAATAATAGCTCCGCGTCCGCTTCCTTTTTTAAATCAACTACAACCCGAAGCCCTGTACGGTCGGTTTCGTCTCTTACTTCAGCAATGCCGTCCAGTTTCCGGTCCAGGCGCAAATCATCCATTTTTTTAACGAGGGATGCTTTGTTTACTTCATATGGTATTTCGGTAATGACAATGCGCTGCCTGCCTCCACGTACCTCTTCAATCTCCGCTTTTCCGCGAATAATGATTTTTCCTTTTCCTGTTTTGTATGCTTTTTCAATGCCGTCCACACCTTGAATAATGCCGCCGGTTGGAAAATCAGGACCAGGCAAAACAGCCATTAATTCTTCCACTGTGCAATCAGCTTTTTCCATTCGCATAATAACCGCATCAATTACTTCATCGAGCCGGTGCGGCGGAATTTCCGTTGCATAACCGGCAGAAATGCCTGTTGAACCGTTTACAAGCAAATTTGGAAAACGGGCGGGCAGTACCACCGGCTCATTTGTTGTTTCATCAAAATTCGGAATAAAATCCACTGTTCTTTTTTCAATATCCGTTAAAAGCTCTCCCGCAATTGATGACAGCCTTGTTTCGGTATAACGCATAGCAGCAGGCGGGTCACCATCAACTGAACCGTTGTTGCCGTGCATTTCGATAAGCGGGGTGCGCATTTTCCATCCCTGGCTTAAGCGCACCATTGCATCGTAAACCGACGTATCACCATGCGGGTGATAGTTACCGATTACATTACCAACCGTTTTTGCCGCTTTTCGAAATGGCTTTTGATTTGTATTTCCTTCTGTATGCATTGAAAACAAAATGCGCCGCTGAACGGGTTTTAACCCGTCACGCGCATCAGGAAGCGCCCGTTCCTGAATAATATACTTACTGTATCTTCCAAAACGGTCGCCAATTACATCTTCTAGCGGTAAATCTTGAATATGTTCTTTCTCCACTGCTTATTCCTCCCTGCTGCCGGCCAACTGTTCATTCTCCAATAATGCCGCTTCTTCTTCAAGACCAAATGCGACATTTGATTCAATCCATTTTCTGCGAGGTTCCACTTTATCACCCATTAAAACTGTTACACGGCGTTCTGCACGTGCAGCGTCATCAATGGTTACGCGGATTAAGGTTCTTGTTTCCGGGTTCATGGTTGTTTCCCAGAGCTGGTCTGCATTCATTTCACCAAGCCCCTTATATCGCTGAATAGTTGATCCTTTACCCATTTTTTTCAAAAGAGCCTCGAGTTCACGCTCTGTCCAGACATATTCCTCAACTTCTTTTTTGCCTGTTCCTTTCGATACCTTGAAAAGCGGTGGCATGGCAATAAAAACTTTTCCGCTGTCGATCAGCGGCTTCATATACCGGTAAAAAAACGTTAAAAGCAACACTTGAATATGCGCTCCGTCTGTATCGGCATCTGTCATAATAATGACTTTATCGTAATTTGCATCTTCAACGGCAAAGTCCGGCCCCACTCCAGCACCGATTGCGTGAATAATAGTATTGATTTCCTCGTTTTTAAAAATATCTGCAAGCTTTGCTTTTTCTGTATTGATGACTTTTCCGCGCAAAGGCAAAACCGCCTGAAACTTCCGGTCGCGTCCTTGCTTGGCCGATCCACCGGCAGAATCTCCTTCCACCAGGTACAATTCATTTTTATCAGGATTGCGTGACTGAGCAGGCGTCAGTTTTCCAGATAAAATCGACTCGCCTTTTTTGCGTTTTTTTCCATTCCGTGCATCTTCCCGCGCTTTGCGGGCAGCTTCTCTTGCTTGTGCCGCTTTCACCGCTTTTTTAATAAGCAAGGCACTTACTTCCGGGTTTTCTTCAAGAAAATAAAGAAGCTTTTCTGACACAACTTGATCAACGGCTGAACGGGCTTCTCCCGTCCCCAGTTTTCCTTTTGTCTGCCCTTCGAACTGGAGCAAATGCTCAGGCACTCGGACTGAAACAATGGCCGTCAATCCTTCACGAATGTCAGTGCCCTCCAGGTTTTTATCTTTTTCTTTTAATAAACCGCTTTTACGGGCATATTCATTAAAAGTTCTGGTCATAGCTGCGCGGGCACCTGCTTCATGGGTACCCCCGTCTTTTGTTCGCACATTGTTAACAAAAGATAAAACATTTTCAGAAAAACCATCGTTAAATTGAAAAGCAAACTCTGCTTCAATTTCGTTTTGCATTCCTTCAAAAAAAGCAACTGGATGCAAAGTATCTTTTTCTTCATTTAAATATTTAACAAATTCTTCGATTCCGTTTTCATAAAAATATTCTTCTTTCCGCTCTCTGTCTTTCCGCTTGTCTTCAAGCGTTATTTTTAATCCTTTTAGCAAAAAAGCAGATTCCCGCAGCCGTTCGCTTAACGTGTCAAATTGAAAGACGGTTGTTGAAAAAATAGATTCGTCAGGCTTGAAATGAAGCTTGGTGCCGGTCGTTTTTGCTTTCCCGATTTTTTCAAGCGTTGTAACGGGCTTACCGCCGTTTTCAAAGCGCTGTTCATATTGAAACCCGTCCCGCCAGATGGTAACAGTTAGAGATGATGACAAAGCATTTACAACAGATGCCCCTACCCCATGGAGGCCTCCACTTGTTTTATAGCCTCCCTGGCCAAATTTTCCTCCGGCATGCAAAACGGTCAGGATCACTTCTGTTGTTGGTTTTCCAGTCCGGTGCATTCCTGTTGGCATTCCCCGCCCAAAATCTCTAACGCTAATAGAATCATCTTCGTGAATGGTTACATTGATTTCTGTACCATGGCCGCTTAATGCTTCGTCGACCGAGTTATCAACAATTTCATAGACAAGATGATGCAATCCCCGTCCGTCTGTGGAACCTATATACATCCCCGGGCGCTTCCGAACTGCTTCAAGTCCCTCAAGCACCTGTATAGAATCATCATTATAGATTGGTTTTATTGTTGCTTCTGACATAAAATAAATCCCCTTTCTTTCCCAAAACCCGTACATCAAAACGTATGTTCTTAATCATCATATCATATTTTTCTATTGTTCTCCAATAAGAGAAAACACTCTCTACCCAAGCATACTGACAGACCTTCAGGAATAGTGAAATATTATTCCCGCCTGTTTCATCTGCATGGTAAAATGAATATTGAACGTCATTCACATGATTATACAATATAAAAAGGGAGAATGAGAAATTGATTCAAGCACTTATTTTAATTATCGCTTATTTGTTAGGCTCAATTCCTTCAGGCTTAATTGCAGGAAAAGCTTTTTTTGGCATTGATATTCGCGAGCATGGAAGCGGCAACCTCGGTGCTACCAACTCTTTTCGCGTACTGGGGAAAAAAGCCGGTGCATTTGTAACTGCCGCAGATATTTTAAAAGGTACCGCAGCTACTTTGTTGCCCATTTTATTTGAAACTGGGATTCATCCGCTTTTAGCAGGTTTGCTGGCTGTGGTTGGCCACATGTTTCCAATTTTTGCTGGTTTCCGGGGCGGGAAAGCTGTTGCTACCTCGGCCGGTGTTCTTTTAGCTTATACGCCTCTTTTCTTTTTGCTGCTGGCAACAGTTTTTGTCAGCATGCTTTTCATCACAAAGTACGTGTCTGTTGCTTCAGTGACTGCCGCTGTTGTTGCTTTTATTTATGCAGTTATTCATATGATTTATACACAAGACATTCCATTTTTTGCTGCAGTTGTTTCATTGGCCTTTTTTGTAATTTACCGGCATCGTGCCAACCTTGTTCGATTAAAAAATGGTACAGAGCCAAAAATTTCTTCTGGCAAAAACAAATAAAAAAAGGCTTAACGTTCTGTCGTTAAGCCTTTTAAAAGCTTTTTTAATTTTGCTTTTGTGTTCCGTTTTGTTTACTTCTTAATACATGCTACACTAAGAAAAAAAGAACGGAGCTGATCTTTTATGAAAATTGAAGTAAACAACCAGGCACAAACATGGTTTAAAGAAGAAATGAACGCATCAACCGGTGACTTTATCCGCTTTTATGTAAGATATGGCGGTTCAAGCCCGATCCAAACCGGTTTTTCTCTTGGCGCTACAAAAGAAGAGCCGATTGAGCCGGCTGTTACGGCTACATATGAAGGCATTCATTTTTTTATTGAAGAAAGAGATGTCTGGTATTTTGACGAACATGATCTTAAGGTTGAGTTTGATGATAAACTTCATGAACCAGCGTACCGTTACATAAAAAAAGGGTTATAAAAGGTTAAACCGGTCAAGATGTTCCATCAAGCCTTCTTTTTTTAAAATCATCTGCTGTTTTTCACCAAGTAAATCGAAATGTGGCCGGGACGGATTGCGCATATCTATCCATTCCGGCTGCAGACCGTATTGTTTCCCCCAGTTTTTTAATTTCTCAATGTCTTTGCAGCCTACTTTTGTTACAGTGCGGCAAAAAGGGAACCGCTCATCTTTCCAATAATGAGTTAAAAAAGCAATTTCTCCGTCCTCTAGCTTTTGTTTCCACTTTTCTACATCAGATCTTTTTATCCCAAATGCCATTACTTGCTTTGCTTTTCTTTCTCGTATACTTCGTGCCACTCCGGAAACTCTTTTTTAAATTTCACAGGGCGGAACGTTTCTTTATCCACAACAGTATGAACACTTGAACCCGTTACGCAAACTTCCCCTTTTGCATTTTTAATTTCATATCCATACGTTGTGCGAATGCCAGTATAGTCTTGTATCCATGTTCGCACAGTTGCAGTTTCCCCGTACCGAAACGGCTGCTTATAAGAAAGCTGAATATCAATAACGGGCGAAACGTACCCTGATTTTTCCATATCCGCATAATGAAAGCCCAGCTCTTTAATTAAATTAGTCCGGCCAATTTCAAACCATACAACATACTGGCCATGATAAACCACCTGCATGGCATCCGTTTCTGCGTACCTTACTTCTACTTGTGTTTCTGAAATAAACAAAATGAAAAAACTCCTTTACCTATCTTGCTGTTTTCTTTATTTTATCACTTTTTCTTCATGCGGTTATCTTTTTTATTTTTTCGGGTAAACAATACATATGAACAAATAACACCCATTGGCTAGTTTTTTAAACAGTTGGTCAACTTCAATAAAAGACCGAAAAAACAAGTTTTGCATGGAAAAAAACCATGTTAAAAAGATCGGACGGCCGATTACATAATAAACAATCGCACTATGTAAAAACAGGCTTTCACGTTACTGCCATTAAAAAGATTTTTACGCTTATATCGGAGGATTGGTAAACGGATATGAACCATATATGGAAAAATCAAAAATCAGAGCTACACGAACAGCGGGCTCGTGGAAAAAACGGAATGACTGCAAGCGCCACAAAAGAATCTTCAACAATTGGTGCAGAAATTTTAACCAATGGCGGAAATGCAATGGATGCTGTTGCAGCTATGCAATTTGCCCTTGCTGTTTCAGAACCTTTTAACACCGGAATTGCGGCAAGCGGCTTTATTTTATATTATGACGCCCAAAAAAAGAAAACGTTTGTGATCCATGGCCACTCTGTCGCCCCCAAAAAAGCCCATAAAAATATTTTTGTAGATGAACATCAGGATATTATTCCTTTTTTAAAAAGATCAACTCCGGGTACAGCTGTTGCGGTACCCGGCATTTTAAAAGCAATCGAAAAAGCTTTAAATGAATTTGGAACGATGAAATGGGCCGATGTTATAGAACCTGCTGTCTTGCTTTCTAAAAATGGAATCAACGTAAATGAAACATGGGTGACTGGCCTTGAGCGCTTCGGCAATCGCATTGGAAAAGAAGGGCGTAAGTTTTTTTTTCCGAAAAACGTGCCTTTAGTAAAAGGAGAGACTGTAGTTAACAACGATTTAACGCAAACGCTCATTTTACTGCAAGAAAAAGGAGCTGATACGTTTTATAAAGGAGAATTAGCAGATAAAATTGTTGAAACGGTTAAAGCATTTAACGGGTTTTTATCCAAACAAGATCTGGCATCTTACCAGGCGGTCGTCACTAAAGCTCTTTCAGGCACATATGGCGATTACACAGTAGCTGTACCGCCTCCTCCAAATGCCGGGGGATTTGCTCTTCTTTATATGTTAAAGCTGGCAGAAAAGCTCCATATTTCACAATTTGATCTTCACTCCTGGCAAAAGTATTATCTTTTAGCGGAAATCATGCGAATTATGACTGCTGATAAACTTGCTTACATGGGTGATCCGGCTTTTTACGATATTCCGCTTAACGGCCTGTTATCGGAACCATACCTTAAAAAAAGAATTGAATTAGTTAATTTTAATTTTAGAAATACGGCCGTTTCAGAGGGAAATCCATGGAAATATGACCAAAAACACGCACATGAAAAAAAGCCAGGCACTGACAATGCCGGACCGGAAACTTCTCATTTTATTGCTATTGACCAAGAAGGAAATATTGCCGCATGCACTTCTTCTTTAGAGCATTTTTTCGGATCCGGCATTATGGTGCCCGGCTACGGCTTTTTATTAAACAACGACATGACAGATTTTGATCCAGATCCAGCTGGCATTAATTCTGTTGAAGCAGGAAAATACCCGGTCAGCATGAAAACACCTACCATTGTTTTTAAAAATCAAAAACCTGTATTAACACTTGGTTCCCCCGGGGGCCCTACTATTCCGGCTTCTGTAATGCAAACGATGATTCACGTTTTGGATTATGGAATGGATTTAAAAGATGCTATTGAAGAACCTCGAATTTATAATAGTACCGGCCCTCTTATCTGGCATGAAGAAGGCATTCCGGAAACTGCCAGACAAAAATTAGAACAAATGAATTATCAATTTGATTCGATGGCATTTTCTATTGGAAATGTGCAAGCCATTTTAATCAATCCGGAAACCGGGGAACTCTATGGCGGCAGTGATTCATCACGGCCCGGTATTCCGGTGGCTGTAAAATAAATAAAAAACCGGATCTTTAAAGATCCGGTTTTTTTCATTATTAATTTCCTACATTTACATTTTGCAGTTTGCCGCGAAGAACCATTTGTAAAATGCCGCCGTGACGGTAGTAGTCAACGTCTACTTCAGAATCAAAGCGAACTAGCGCTTCAAATTCTGTTTTTTGGCCTTCTTTATTTGTTGCTGTTACTTTTACAATTTCACGCGGTTTCACGTTATCTGAAATTGCCACTTCAAATGTTTCTTCACCTGTTAAGCCAAGTGCTTCTGCGTTTTCACCAGCTTTAAACTGAAGAGGCAGCACACCCATCATAACAAGGTTTGAACGGTGGATACGCTCATAGCTTTCTGCAATAACTGTTTTAACGCCAAGAAGGTTTGTTCCTTTGGCAGCCCAGTCACGCGAAGAGCCCATTCCATAGTCTTTTCCTGCAAGTACTACAAGGCCTGTTCCTTGCTCCTGGTATTTCATGCATGCATCGTAAATCGGCATTACTTCACCTGTTGGCCAGAATGTTGTGTACCCGCCTTCTGTGCCTGGAGCGATTTGGTTGCGGATACGGATATTCGCAAATGTACCACGCATCATAACTTCATGATTTCCACGGCGAGACCCATAAGAGTTAAAGTCACGAGGCTCTACGCCTTTTTCACGCAAGTATTTACCGGCTGGTGTATCTTTGCCGATAGCACCGGCTGGTGAAATATGGTCAGTTGTAACGGAATCACCGAATTTGCCCATTACACGCAAGCCTGAAAGAGGCTGGATTGGCTCAGGGTTTGGTGAAAGATTTTGGAAGAATGTTGGATTTTGAATGTAAGTTGAATCCTCATTCCAGCTGTAAAGTGCATCATCATTTGTTTGAATTTGGTTCCAGCGCGCATTGCTGTTAAATACTTGTTCGTATTCTTTGCGGAACAATTCAGGCGTAACTGTCCGTTTTACCGCTTCTTTAACTTCATCTGATGTTGGCCAGATATCGCTGAAGAAAACGTCTTGTCCATCTTTCCCTTTGCCAATTGGCTCGTTTTGAAGGTCAATGTTTACATTGCCCGCTAGTGCATAAGCAACAACAAGCGGCGGAGAAGCAAGATAGTTTCCTTTCACAAGCGGATGAATACGGCCTTCAAAGTTACGGTTTCCTGACAGCACAGACGTAACAAGAAGGTCAGAATCTATGATTGCTTTTTCAATTTCTTCTTTCATTGGACCCGAGTTTCCGATACAAGTTGTACAGCCGTAACCAACAAGGTTAAAGCCGATTTGCTCCATATACGGAAGAAGACCAGAATCACGCAGGTAGCCTGTTACCACTTTTGAACCCGGTGCAAGAGATGTTTTTACGTATTTTGGCACTTCAAGTCCAAGTTCAACTGCTTTTTTCGCTACTAAACCAGCCGCTAAAAGTACGTATGGGTTAGAAGTGTTTGTACAAGATGTAATCGCAGCAATGCCGATTGCGCCAGTTTTCATTTCAGCCGTTGTGCCATCATTAAATGTTACAGTCGCTGTACGGTCAAGTTCTGCCGCTGTTAATCCAAAACCGTGATTGCCTTGAGGCGCGCTTACGGCTTGTTGGAAAGACTGCTTCATTTCTGAAAGCGGAATTAAGTCCTGCGGGCGTTTTGGACCAGACAAGTTTGATTCAATATCAGCAAGATCAAGTTCTACAACTTCTGTGTAAACAGGATCTTCTTTATCCGGTGTAAAGAACATATCGTTTTCTTTCAAATATTTTTCGACAACTTGAATATGTGATTCTTCTCTTCCAGTTAAGCGCATGTAATCAAGCGCTTCTGCATCTACAGGGAAAAATCCGCAAGTTGCTCCGTATTCAGGAGCCATATTAGCAATTGTTGCACGGTCAGCAAGCGGCAATGAAGCAACTCCTTCACCGAAGAACTCAACAAATTTGCCTACTACGCCTTTTTCGCGAAGAACCTGAGTTACTTTTAAAGCAAGGTCAGTTGCCGTTGCTCCATTAGGCAGCTCTCCTGTTAGTTTTACGCCAACTACTTCAGGAATTGGGAAGTAAGATGGCTGGCCAAGCATTCCAGCTTCAGCTTCAATACCGCCAACGCCCCAGCCAAGAACGCCAAGGCCATTGATCATAGTTGTATGAGAATCGGTTCCTACCAGTGTATCTGGATACGTTTCGAATTCGCCGTTTTCTGTTTCAATTGCATGCACGACGCTTGCAAGATACTCAAGGTTAACTTGATGCACAATTCCTGTTTCTGGTGGAACAGCACGATAGTTATCAAACGCTTTTTGTGCCCAGTTTAAAAACTGGTAACGCTCTGCGTTACGTTCGAATTCCAGCTCTGTATTGCGCCCCAAAGCTTCCTTAGTTCCGTATGCATCTACTTGTACAGAGTGGTCAATAACAAGGTCAACTGGAATTTCCGGATTAATTACCTGCGGGTCTCCGCCAATATCTGCCATTGCTTTCCGAAGTGATGCAAGGTCAACAACAACGGGCACGCCTGTGAAATCCTGCAAAATTACTCGAGATGGTTTAAATGGAACTTCTGCTTCTGCGTTTGCTCCTTCTCCCCATTTTGCCAGGTTTTCTACATGCTCTTTATTGATAACGTAGTCATCAAACTGACGAAGCACTGATTCAAGTAATACTTTTATCGAATATGGCAAGCGTGAAACGTTCGCTGTACCTGCTTCTTCAAGAGCTGCCAAACGGTAATAATTGTAGCGCTTACCGTTTAAATCAAAGCTCGCGCGGGCGTTAAATACATCCTTTTTCGCCATTTCGGTTCCCCCTTATTGATTTAAATTATGTAATGTAAAACATCCGAAAAATCAGCTTTTTATTTTTTCTAATTTTTCACACCTTTTATCTTAGTACATTCTTTGACATAAGTAAATAACAAGAAGTTTATCACTATCCATAAGAAAAACCAATCACTTAAAAAATGATTTTTTTGAGCGGACACTTAAAATATCGCCCATCCATCCTTTGCCTTTTAAATAAATATAAAGAATAAACGTTGCGACAATAATGATAAAACCAGCAAACAAATAGCCGTATTTCCAGCTAAGTTCGGGCATGTTTTTAAAGTTCATCCCCCAGACAGCGCCTAGAGCCGTAACAGGGGTAAATAAAGTTGTCAAAACGGTTAATGTTTTCATAATTTCGTTTCCGCGGTGTGTAGACACAACGTTTTCCAAGTCTAGAAGTGCTTGAATTTCATCTTCATACTCCTTGATTAACGTTCTGGCCCGTGCAAGTCTTCGTTTTGTGCGTTTAAACTCTTTTCCTTCTGATGTTTGATCACCAAAAACTTCTTCTAAAGCCATTTGAATTTCAAACATGGGGATAATTAAATTTTTCCAAATAAGCAACTCATGATCAACGTTTGCCACACGATCTAAAAGACGGGTGCTGTTTTTTTCTTGTAATTGCCAGAGCAGATCTTGAAGCTTTAACTCAAATTTATCAATTTCTATTAAAAAGTGATTTAACACCTCACCAATAATCACCAGAAATCCTTCTATTGGTGATTCTGAGTAGTGCAATTTTTCCCTTAATGCCTTTATATTTGCGTGGTCAACCTTTGTATAATCAAAATTTGCCGTGACAAGCTCTTCTCTCGTTAAATAAAAATGAAAAACAGATGTTTGTTCTTTTTTCTTTATGTCCTGCCCGTAAACAAGCGACCCCCATATAATTTCTTTGCCAGGCGTTCCTGTATAAACCTCCAGCAAATTATTGTTATTTTTTTTTATATTTCCAACCCACTTTTTGCAAGTATGGTGTTTTCTGGCCAGCTCATCCGCTTGAGCTTCATTTTCTATCTCAAACTCTTGCCATTTCCATTGTGAGGAGTGGAATACATGTTCCATCCGGAATCAATCCTTCCTCAATTCTGTTTTCCGAGTAGTTTTACCCATTTTTATTTTCACTAAACCATCTGGATTTTTTTGCAAGATATGTTTTTAAACTTTAAAAAATGGGAAAACATAAAAAATAAAAAGCTTTTTTTTAAAGGAGGCTTTATATGAACAATCATATAAGTACAATAAAAAAAGACGGGAAAAGAAAAAATCAGTTTCCCTTTTTTCTAGCAGTGGGCGGTGCAGTAGCCTGGTGGCTTTCAAAAAAAGAAAATCAGCTACAGTTTACTTATTGGGTGCAGCAAGCAAAAAATGCTGTTAATCACCGTCTTTCTCCTTCACAAAATCACTCTACAGAAAAAAAACCGCTTTTAGATAAAACAATCAGCGGCAAGCTTGTTCATGAAGGCGTTCCGTTTGCAGTTGATTATTATATTAAAAAAGAACAGTAAAAAAACACCGCCGGGTAAACGGCATGTTTTTTTACTGTTCTTGTTTTGTGTATTCATCCACGTAGTATAATATGTCAGCAACATACTCATCACTTTTATTATAAGCAAAAATTGCCCGCTTCATGTCG
>JAPSKG010000049.1 GCA_031177795.1 Domibacillus sp. | reverse complement strand
TTCTACTAAATAATCAAACTGCCCGACTGTTTCTGACAGTGTAAAGCCCGTTTCTTGTTTATATGCTTCGGGAAACAGCAAAACGCAAACATCAAACACCGTCATAGGGGTTTTTTGCAGCATTGAAAAAACAAGCATGGCGCGTTCATGCTGTCGTTCAAACCGTCTTTCGATCAACGGATTTACTGCTTTTATGTTATTTCCATGACCCGTCAGCGCCAGTTCTATGTTTATATTCATTAGTTTTTTCAGGGAATGATGATATTGCAACAACGACCTGGCCCGTTTGTTTCCTTCCTGCATAGGCGGTTCGATTAGCGGATTTGAAGAAACAGTTTTTAAAAGATGGTCTCCTGCAAGTAATATCCCGGTTTTTTCCTGGTAGAAAGCCAGATGGCTCTGGGCATGCCCGGGCGTTTCAATCACCTGCCATCCCGGCAGTGCCGGCAGTTCATCTCCTTCTTTTAAAAACCCTGTTAATTCACTTTTTTGAGAACCATATTGCAATGTTTTTTCAAGGTTGTTAGATAATTCAATCATTTCCTTCGGCACGCCGAACTCAATGAATAAGCTGTGAAAAAACTTTTTTCGCCAATCCATAAATGGCTTGTTGTAAGTAAGCCAGTTTTTGCAATATTCGTGTCCGTAAATGTCCACATCCAAGTTATCAAGAAAACCTGTATGGTCAGGGTGGTGGTGAGTTAAAATAACTTGTTCAATGTCGTGGACCTGATATCCGGCTTTTTTTATTTCAACTTCAAAGACAGCTTTTGCTTCAGGTGTATTAACACCTGCGTCTATTAAGGTAAGACGATCTCCGGCTATCAAATATGTATTTACATCGCCGATTGCAAACGGCGTCGGCACAGTTATTTTTATGATGCTCTGGTTCGTTTTAAATTTCACTCCGTACACCCCGCCGCCTTTGTTAAAATCTATTTATTTCAAGTACAGTTTATCGCTTCACAGATGAATTGTCATTCATTATTCAATGTACTCTTGACAGAAGCGGTAAATTTCCGCATAATCACTTGAAAAGTCAAAATGTTTAGTAAACAAGGAGGAATAAAGGTGAAAGCAGTTTTTGTCGGAGCGGGCTCTATGGCTGAAGCACTCATTGCCGGCGCATTAAAAAGCGGAGCACTGCAAGCTGACCATACATATGTTACGAACCGGGCGAATGACGCGCGGCTCCGTGAACTGGCTGAAGATTTCGGCGTCCAAACAGGTTACGATATACAAGAAGCTGTACCGAAAGCCGATATTATCGTTTTGGCAATGAAACCAAAAGATGCAGAAGCCGGTCTGGAATCAATCCGGTCTTTGATTCATGATCAGTCGGTTATCATCAGTTTGCTTGCGGGTGTAGGCATAAGCTTTATGGAAAAAACAATAGGTAAGCCTTGTGCAATTATTCGCTCAATGCCCAATACATCGGCTGCTGTTGGAAAATCGGCTACAGCCATTTCCTTAAATGGCTACGTATCGGAAAAACAACAGCAAGCAGCCATTTCTCTTTTTTCAGCGATCGGAACGGTTATTACTGTTGATGAATCACAAATGGATGCTGTTACTGCTGTTTCCGGCAGCGGACCTGCTTATTTTTATTATATGGCAGAAGCCATCCAACAAGCAGGAGAAGAGCTAGGGCTTGACCACGAAACAGCAAAAGAGCTATTAATTCAAACACTTCTTGGAGCAGCAAGCATGCTATCCAAAAACGATGGGCAGGCCGCTGCACTCAGAAAAGCCATTACAAGCCCGGGCGGCACTACAGAAGCAGCTGTGCGCACATTTGATGAGTTTCGGGTCAAGCAAGCTATTTCTGCCGGCGTAAAAGAAGCTGCTGTACAATCAAAACGTCTAGGAAATGCTTTTGTTCATTAATGTTAATCAATGGGTACTTCAAGAAAATCGTGAGCAATGAGAACTGGCTGGAAAATATCGGCAGCTTCCTTGAGCAGCTGCCGTTCATCTTCTTGTGTGTACCGGGAGCTGATGTGCGTCAAACACAGTTTTTTCGCTCCAGCACGGACAGCTGTTTCCGCCGCTTGTTTTGTTGTTGAATGAAAATAGTCATGGGCCATTTTTTCGTTTTCAGCGTTAAATGTTGCTTCATGCACAAGCACATCTGCGTTTTCCGCCAGACGAACGGCTTTTTCACACTGTCTTGTATCTCCCAGGATGGTGATAATTTTTCCAGGTTGCGGGTCACTTACATATAAGCCCGGGTCAATTATCCGCCCATCTGGCAATGTAACCATTTGTCCTTGTTTGATTTGTTTGTAGATTGGGCCGGGCAAAATGTTGTCCTTCCGAAGTTTTTCTACAAGAAGCTCACCCGGTTTTGCTTTTTCAGCAAATCGATAGCCGAGCGAGTAAATACCATGATCAAGTTTACTTGAAGTAACAATGATGTGGTCGTCCTCAAAGACAGTCCCTTCATTTATTTCTTCAATAAAAAGAGGATATTGCAAGTGGGTGTTGCTTGTTTTCAGAGCCGTTTCAATAAATGCCCGTATTCCTGCCGGTCCATATACAGTTAAAGGCTCAGAACCTCCTTGAAATGACCGGCTTCCAAGCAAACCCGGCAATCCAAAAATGTGGTCGCCATGCAAATGTGTAATGAAAATTTTTTCAATCCGACGCGGTTTTAAAGATGTATGTAAGATTTGGTGCTGCGTTGCTTCCCCACAGTCAATAAGCCAAACGCTGCCGCGCTCATTCAGCATTTTTAATGCAATTGCTGTTACGTTGCGTTTTTTCCCGGGGACACCGGCACCAGTACCAAGAAATAATAGTTCGATAAGAAACGCTCCTTTTATTTGTTTTATTTTGTCATATATTTATCATAAACAAAAATACTTGTCACTTTTATTGTTTTGTGAAAAAATGCAATAGTATAAAAATGAACTTCAAAAGCGGGGTTAGTAATGTGAAACAATCTGAAACGCCATCAGCGCTGACAATTCTGTTCGGTGCAACAGGAGACCTGGCAAAACGAAAATTATATCCGTCTCTTTATCGTTTGTATCGAAAAGGACACTTATCTTCTGGTTTTGCTGTAATTGGAACAGCTCGCCGTCCATGGGATAACGAGGTTTTTCGGGAGCATGTTAAAAAATCGGTGATAGACTCAACTCCTGTCCATGATCAAATAGATGACTTTGTCTCGCACTTTTATTACCTGCCGCACGACGTATCGGATTCTAATTCGTATGCAGAATTGCGGACACTTGCAAATGAACTTGACAGTAAATATTCACTTGGCGGCAACCGCCTATTTTATCTGGCAATGGCTCCTGAATTTTTTGGCACCATTTCAGATCATTTAAAAGCAGATGGCCTAACAGACACTGAAGGGTTTGGCCGCCTTGTTATTGAAAAGCCTTTTGGCCATGATTTGCCTTCTGCTCAAGAGTTGAATGCGCAAATTCGCCGGTCATTTGATGAAAAAGATATTTACCGTATTGACCATTACCTTGGCAAAGAAATGGTCCAAAACATTGAAGCAATCCGTTTTGCTAATGCTTTGTTTGAGCCGCTTTGGAACAACCGATATATTTCTAATATTCAGATTACTTCCAGTGAAACGCTTGGCGTTGAAGAACGAGGCGGATACTATGAAACAAGCGGCGCTTTAAAAGACATGGTGCAAAACCATATGCTTCAAATGGTTGCACTTTTGGCAATGGAGCCGCCAATCAGCCTTCAAGATGAAGAAATTCGCCTTGAAAAAGTTCGTGCCTTCCGTTCTATGCGTCCGTTGACTCTTGAAACAGTTGATGAATATTTTGTGCGCGGGCAATATGGCCCTAATGAAGAAGAACAGCTTACTGGCTACCGCCAGGAGCCAAATGTAAATCCGGAGTCCAATACAGAAACGTACGTTGCCGGAAAAATTATGTTTGATAACTTTCGCTGGGCAGGCGTTCCATTCTATATCCGTACTGGAAAACGGATGCCTTTGAAATCAACGAAAATTGTTGTTCAATTTAAAGATATTCCAATGAACCTTTACTATCGTCCGGATGATAAAGAAATGGAGCCAAATCTGCTTGTTATCCACATTCAACCAGAAGAAGGAATTACACTTCATCTGAATGCAAAACGGGCGGGGCACCAACTTGAAACAACTCCGGTAAAGCTAAGCTACGCAAACAGCGGTGTTGACGTGATGAACACGCCAGAAGCTTATGAAAAGTTGATTCACGATGCAATGCGCGGTGATTCTACAAACTTCACGCACTGGGATGAGGTTTCCCTTTCATGGAGCTTTGTTGACGTAATTGCTGAAGCATGGGGCAACAAAAAAGCAGAGTTTCCAAACTATCCAGCAAACTCAAAAGGTCCAAAAGCTGCCGATGATTTGCTTGAGCGTGATGGCTTCTTTTGGTGGCCTCTCAGAATGCTTGACGTAGATGTATGCAACTAATAAAGAAACCCCTCAATTTTTACACTGAGGGGTTTTTTTCTTTTCAGCTTTTTGTTAAAAAGTTAAAAAAGCAAGGAATTTATTTTACTAGCCAGGACAAAGTTTTTATTTTGATTAATGCGTTCCCTGACTAATCAGCTATGTTTGCTTCTTTTGCTTTTTCTTCAACTTTAACCCTATGCTTTTTAATCACTCTTATGCTTAATGGTGATGACTACATTTCCCTTTTTATGCCCTTTTTCCACATATTTATGGGCTTCTGGAATTTGTTCTAATGGATAACATCTATCTATAACTGACTTTATCTTTCCTGTTTCCAAAAGCTCTTTTAGGAAACGTTGATCTTGTGCTTTTTCCTGTACGACTCCAACTACTACTTTCTTGCGGCTTGTTATGGAAGTCCATAATCCCATAATTGTATGGGACAACCCTGCAGCGCTTAACAGCAAGAATCCTTTTTTCTTTAGCAATCTTTTACCCTGTGAAAACGGCATTTTACCTACCGTGTCAAATATAACATGAAAGGTTTCATTGCATTTAGCAAAATCCTCTTTGGTGTAATCAATGACTTTATCGGCTCCTAAGAACTTAACCATTTCCACGTTATCAGTACTGCACACTCCGGTAACTTCTGCCCCAAAATGTTTGGCAAGCTGTACGGCAGCAGTTCCTACCGCTCCAGAAGCTCCATAAATTAACACTTTATCGCCTCTTTGAATATTTCCTTTTCTAAGAAAATACAAAGCTGTATTTCCACCAAAAGGAATAGCTGCAGCTTCTTCGTAAGTTGCATTTTTTGGTTTTATTGCTATCGCTCCATGCTCATGCAAGCATTTATACTCCGCATAAGCGCCAAAAGTCATGCCAGTAGATGCAAAAACTTGATCTCCTTTTTTAAAAAGTGTTACACCCTCGCCTATCGCTTCAATTTCCCCGGCTACAACAGCCCCCAAAACAGCTTTTTTAGGTTTTACTAAACCAAAAAACAGCCTGATTGCAAACGGGTCAGCTTTTCGCAGCCGTGAATCTCCTGATGATACTGCTGTAGCATGGACTTTTATCAATATTTCCCCGTGATTGGGAACGGGCTTTTCTATCTCTTTGAGTTGAAGTACCTCTGGTGGTCCGTATTTAGTGGCTACCATTGCTTTCATAATCATTCCTCCACGGGCATAACAAAATAAAAACAGCCATGCAATACCCACACAAATTTATTTTTTGCCAATAACCCTCGTTAAATTTTATGTTTGTTTTAAAGGATATAGTACTCTATTTTTCTTTTTGAAAAACGGGTTAATAAAAAAAGCACCGATTTTAACGGTGCTTTTTTGCTTTTAGCTGGCCTTGTCCATTCGTCTGTTAATTTAACTGCTGCTGGCTTTTGAATTGTCAGCTGGAAATCAAGGAATTTTCCATACCTGCATTTTTCCGGCTTAAAATAGCTTTTATTTTCCCATCCACTCTGTGTGGAAAGTACCTTCTTTATCAAGCCGGCGATATGTGTGTGCACCGAAATAATCACGTTGCGCCTGAATCAAATTTGCAGGCAGAACGGCACTCCGGTAACTGTCGTAATATGCCATTGCTGAAGATAATGTGGGCACCGGTACACCGTTTAAAACAGCATTTGCCACTGTTTCCCGCAGTGCTGTGTGGTACTCGTTTGTAATTTCACTAAAGTAAGGATCAAGAAGCAGGTTGTCGAGATGAGCATCCCGGTCATATGCTTCTTTGATTTTTTGCAGGAACTGAGCGCGTATAATACAGCCCCCGCGGAAAATCATCGCAATGTCTCCATATTTTAAATTCCATCCATATTCTTCAGACGCAGCTTTCATTTGAGCGAAACCTTGTGCATATGAGCAGATTTTCCCCATGTAAAGGGCACGGCGCACAGATTCAATAAAGCTGTTTCGGTCACCTTTAAATTGGCTTACAGGCCCATTTAAGACGTTTGCTGCCCTTACACGCTCTTCTTTCAATGAAGAGATAAAACGGGCAAAAACAGACTCTGTAATAAGCGGAAGCGGAACACCAAGGTCAAGCGCACTTTGACTTGTCCACTTCCCTGTTCCTTTTTGTGCAGCTTCATCTAAAATAAGATCAACAAGCGGCTGGCCGGTTTCTTCGTCTTTTTTTGTAAAAATATCCGCTGTAATTTCAATTAAGTAGCTGTCCAGTTCTCCTTTATTCCAATCAGAGAAAACTGTATGCAGTTCTTCCGCAGATAATCCAAGCACATTTTTTAATAAAGCATACGCTTCGGCAATTAGTTGCATATCCCCGTATTCAATTCCATTATGAACCATTTTCACATAATGTCCTGCTCCATCGCCGCCAATGTATGTGCAGCACGCTTCTCCCTCTACTTTTGCAGAGATATCTTTTAAAATCGGGGCAACAAGCTCATATGCTTCTTTTTGTCCGCCCGGCATAATAGAAGGGCCTGTAAGCGCGCCTTCTTCTCCTCCCGAAACACCTGTGCCAATAAAATGAAACCCAAGCTCAGCAAGCTCGTTATTGCGCCGTTGTGTATCTTTAAAAAAAGTATTGCCTCCATCAATAATGATGTCACCTTTTTCCAAATGAGGCTTTAATGAATCAATAGTTTTATCTGTTGCTTCTCCTGCTTTTACCATAAGCAAAATTTTGCGTGGCACTTCAAGAGATTGAACAAATTCTTCAATGGAGTAAGCTGGCACAATGTTCTTGCCTTCGCTTTCATTCATCATTTCATTTGTTTTTTCAGAAGAACGATTAAAAACAGAAACGGTATAACCACGGCTTTCAATGTTCCATGCGAGGTTTTTGCCCATTACGGCAAGCCCAACAACGCCAATTTGCTGCTTTGTCATAAACTTAAGTCCTTCTTTCTCTATTAGTTTTTGTGCTCTGCAGCAATTTCAACAATCGCTGTTGCCAGCTCAGCCAGCTTAACAAGTTCTTTAACAGGCATTTTT
Organism: Domibacillus sp.; assembly: GCA_031177795.1. GTDB lineage: Bacteria > Bacillota > Bacilli > Bacillales > Domibacillaceae > Domibacillus. The sequence continues at coordinate 3,989 of JAPSKG010000049.1, read as the reverse complement.
TCTTTTACCGTGTGAATGTCTTCATAACCTACTGCCAGGTTTACAGTCGGGATCCCAAAACCAGCAATCACGTTTGCATCACTTCCACCGCCGCTTGTGAGCAACTTGGACTGACGCCCAATTTTCCCGGCTGCTTTTTGTGCAACCTTTACTACGTAGTCTTCTGCACCGAATTTAAAGCCCGGGTACATGATTTCAATGTTTACTTCCGCACGGCCGCCCATTTCGGCTGCTACTTCTTCAAATGCTGCTTTCATTTTAGACGTTTGTTTTTCCATCTTTGCAGGATCAAGAGAACGGGCTTCCGCTAAAATTTCAACAAAGTCGCAAACAATATTTGTTGCTGTTCCTCCTTCAAACCGGCCTATGTTCGCTGTTGTTTCTGCATCGATGCGGCCAAGCGGCATCCGTGAAATTGATTTAGCAGCCATGGTGATTGCTGAAACGCCTTTTTCTGGCGCAACGCCTGCATGAGCTGTTTTACCGTATATGCGCGCCGTCAGCTTAGCTTGTGTTGGGGCAGCAACAATAACGTTTCCAACATCGCCGTCGCTATCAAGAGCGAAGCCATACTTGGCCGTAATCAAAGAAGGATCAAGGACTTTTGCGCCAACCAATCCGGATTCTTCACCAACCGTAATAATGAATTGAATTTCTCCATGCTGTATATGCTGCTCTTTTAACTGGCGAATCATTTCAAACATAGCAGCAATGCCTGCTTTATCGTCTGCTCCCAGAATAGTCGTGCCATCCGTTTTTACTATCCCATTTTCCACCACTGGCTTCACACCATTTGCAGGTACTACTGTGTCCATATGTGAAGTAAAATAAATTGGATCCACACCTTTTTTTAATGCTGGCAAAGTGCAAATTAAGTTTCCGGCCCCATGCCCGGTTTTTGCTGCTGCATCATCTTCATAAACATTGACGCCAAGCGCAGTAAATTTTTCTTTTAACGATCTGGCAATCGTTTGCTCATGCTTTGTTTCAGAATCGATTTGGACGAGTTCCAAAAATTCATTTAATAATCGCTGTTCGTTAACCACGCCGCACCTCCAAATTTTCTGCCTATTTAAGTATAAACGTTTTTATTTGAAAAATCAGTTTGGACACATTTGCTTCTCCGCTGCCCTGTTTTACAAAGGAATGTTTCCATGCTTTTTCTCCGGGCGCGCTTCTTCTTTTGTCCTCAGCATCTCTAAAGCTTGAATCAGTTTTATACGTGTTTCCCGCGGGTCAATTACATCGTCTACCATACCTCTGGCTGCTGCCACATACGGATTGGCAAATTTTTCACGGTATTCTTCAATTTTTGCTTGCCTTGTTTTTTCCGGATTATCACTTGCTTCAATTTCACGGGCGAAAATAATATTGGCTGCCCCCTGCGGTCCCATTACAGCAATTTCTGCATTTGGCCAGGAAAAAACCAAGTCGGCGCCAATAGACTTTGAATTCAAAGCAACATAAGCACCTCCGTATGCTTTCCGCAAAATAACAGTGATTTTAGGCACTGTTGCTTCAGAGTAAGCATACAGGATTTTTGCACCGTGCCGGATAATCCCACCATGCTCTTGTTTTACGCCAGGAAAAAATCCTGAAACATCTTCAAATGTAATAATAGGAATATTAAACGAGTCGCAAAAGCGGATAAACCGGGCTGCTTTATCTGAAGAGTCAATATCGAGCCCTCCTGCCATAAATTTTGGCTGATTACATACAAAGCCCACTGTTTCTCCTTGAATGCGCGCAAAACCTACGACGATGTTTTTTGCAAATTCTTTTTGAACTTCCATAAATGAATTTTTATCTACTACACATTCAAGCACTTTCCGGATATCATATGGACGCAGGCCGTCAAAGGGAACAAGATCAACTACCCCCTCCAAGTAATCGCTTTCAATTTCAGTGCTATTTTTAATGGGTGTTTTTTCTTTATTGTTTTGTGGCAAGTACGTTAAAAGTGTCCGGACCATATCTAAAACTTCTTCTTCGGTGTTTCCACGGAAATGGGCGTTTCCGCTTACTGTATTATGTACTTTTGATCCGCCTAAATCCTCGGCAGAAATTTTTTCTCCTGTGACTGTTTCAATCACTTTTGGGCCTGTGATAAACATTTGGCTTGTTTGATCAACCATAAAAACAAAGTCAGTAATCGCTGGCGAATAAACAGCTCCGCCTGCACAAGGACCTAATATAACAGAAATTTGAGGAATTACCCCTGAATAAATGGAATTGCGGTAAAAAACGTGCCCATATCCGTCAAGCGACAACACTCCTTCTTGAATGCGTGCACCGCCCGAGTCATTTAAGCCAATAAACGGGGCACCAGTTTTTGCTGCCAGTTCCATTACATGTACAATTTTTTGGGCATGCACTTCACCCAAAGCCCCGCCAAAAACGGTAAAGTCCTGCGAAAACAAATAAATTGGACGCCCGTTCACTTTTCCGTATCCGGTGACAACCCCGTCTCCTGGCCCTTTTACTCCGGCAAGGCCAAAGTCGGTGCTTCGGTGTTCCATAAAAGGATTTAATTCAACGAAAGTATTTTTGTCCACCAACAGCTCAATTCGTTCCCTTGCAGTTAGCTTCCCTTTTTCATGCTGCTTTTCTATCCGTTCATCTCCGCCGCCAAGTTCAACTTCACGTCGTCTGTCTTGCAGTTCATAAATGCTGTCGAAAATGTCTGTCATCACAGTTCCTCCTTTTTTTCACAAATCTCCATTAAGACGCCGCCTGTTGATTTTGGGTGCATAAAAGCCACTTGAGCACCGCCTGCTCCCGCTGTTGGATTTTCATTAATAAGCTGTATGCCTTTTTCTTTTATTTCCGCAATGCGGTTTTCTATGTTGCTAACTTTGTAAGCAATATGATGTATGCCCTGTCCCCGCTTTTCAATAAACTTTGCAATCGGGCTTTCCCTGTTTATTGGTTCAAGCAATTCAATTTTCACGTTTCCTGCATCAATAAACGCCACGTTTACACCTTGCGAATAAACTGCTTCTGTTTTAATGTGCTGCATTCCGAGCTTTTCTGTGTATAAAGCTATCGATTCTTGAAGTGAAGATACTGCAATGCCAATATGGTCCACTTTATTCATTTCTTCATCCCCTTTAAAGAAAAATTGCCGTCTTTTTTCTTTAATTGAAAGCTCTTGCTCTTATTTTGCTTTAGTTGATTCTGCTCGTAAATGCCAGTACAATAAAAACTAAGAAAAGATTAAAGGAGAGTTTTATGCGCAATAAAACCGTTCAAAAAATTGTTGTATACATTATGCTATTTGTTATGCTGGCATCCACGCTTATGTTTGGATTGACAATGTTTATGTGACAGACGGGCGCGCTTTTTGAGGCGTGCTTTTTTTCATGCCCCGAAAACGGGCTTTAATGATTAAATAACTTTCCATCTCGCGGATAAATTGGAGCAAGGCCGCCCGCGCTTCAAATTCTTCACGCGTTTTAGGCAAAGGCATTTCTTCAAACTCTTTTTTTAAATCATTTAAATGGTTTAAGTGCAATTTTGCCGTGTTGCCAGGATTTATATTTTCTTTTACTTCTTGCATAAAATCTGCAAGCATTTGCGCTTGCTCAGGACGATGTGAAATTGACACTACAACTGTAATAAGCCGCTCAATTATATCAAATTGTTTTTCCCTCATTGTAAAGTACTGATAAAACAAGCTGTTATGGCGGGTAAAATGATTTTGGACATCTTTAAACGCCAATGACTTTGCTTTCTTCAGCAGATCCGCTGTTTCTGTAAGCTCTTTTCCATCCCAGCTGTGCTCATTTGTACGCAAATAAGAAATAATTTCTTCTAATATTCGTTCAAATAACCGTTCTACTTCTTGCTGCATTTTTATGAGCTGGCTTTCCAAACTTGGCATATAAGAATTTAAAACCAGGGCAATGCCTACCCCAATCAATACAAGCCCGATTTCGTTAGCAATTAACAAAACCGTTACTTTTTTTGCAGAATACATATGCAAAACA
>JAPSKG010000048.1 GCA_031177795.1 Domibacillus sp. | reverse complement strand
TTTTTGGACGGCTTTTTTTGTTGCCAGAATGCTGTATTTCAGCTTTTATATTATTGGTTTAAAAATGTACATGTACATAAAAGAAACAGGAAAATTGCCTTAAATAAAAAAGTCCTTTATTATAAATATATTTCCAAGAAAAATGTTCCATGTAAAATGGCTATTACCTAATTAAAGGGAAATTGGATGTTTTAAATTTCTCTTAGCTGGGGAACATGCCAGTATAAGGGATGAATATATAGAGGTTCCAAAATGAATGATTATGCCTATGATCAATTGCTATCGATTCACACGACAGGAGACGAAAAAGGATACCCGGCGCTGGCTCATTACCACCGATATGAACCAACGCCATATAAAGCGCTGGACCAGCTTTTTTCACGGTGTGAACTAACTGCAGAAGATGGCTTTGTAGATATGGGGTGTGGAAAAGGCCGTGCTGCATTTTATGTACATTACCGTTTTCAAGCATCGGTTACCGGAGTTGAAATGAATCCTGCTTATTTTGAAGAAGCGCTTCAAAATAAAATAACGTATTTAAAAAAAGCGAAAAGAAAAAAAGGGATAATTGATTTTCAGCGCCTTTTAGCACAGGAATATAAAATAAAGCCGACTGATACCGTTTTTTACTTTTTTAATCCATTTTCAGTACAGATATTTATGAAGGTAGTGCAGCAAATTCTTTTGTCTGTTGAGGAATTTCCGCGACAGGCAACGATTGTTTTGTATTATCCATCAAAAGAATATATTTACTTTTTGCAAAATCAAACAATGTTTGAGTGGAAAGAAGAAGTGCGAATCACCGGATTATATGAAAAAAACCCTAATGAGCGATTTTTAATTTTCCAGCAAATTTATGCAACGTGAAGTTCAGCTTTTATTCATTATAGCGGCGGTTAAAAGCAAACCAATAAAGAGCGTTTAATTTTAATGATAAAAAGGAGAGATTATGAATGAGTGAATGCAACATTAATCATTCGCGTGAAGATGTTATAAACAAGTTAGAAAGCCAAAAAACATTTTTACCAGGAGAGCTTTACGAAAGAATGCAAAAATATTTGGATCAGGAGCATACACAGGATTTGTTAAATGAAGTGTTTCACTTGTTAAAAAAATACGATTTAGTATCAGAAGAAGAACGGGAAGCAAGAAACAACCGGATGCTGATTGTTTTGAGCAATTAAAAAACAGTTAAGCGTTTTTTAAAAAGATTGGGCTGTTTTCAAAAAATGCGGTGTTAAGCAGCTTTTTTTCTAGCAAACCAATTTGTGGTCAGCCAGCAAACTTTTATTTACACAGCCACTCATTATACAATTACATAGATGGTTTTTCATTATTAAAAAAGTGTAATGCTTTCTTGACAATGCAATAAAGCTTCCATATGTCTTTGCTTTATAGAAAAGTAAAGCGTAATAACATAAAAGATACAAAAAAGACAATAAGGTTAAAAATAAAAGGAGGGCTTAATATGGAGTATGTACAAGTAAAAAGCATTGAAGATCCAATGTTTGCTCGATTGCACAAAACGATGCAGGAAGTTTTTCCGCCAGAAGAAGTGCTTGAATATGAGCTGTGGGCAGAGCCGCTGAAAGATCCGACCATCCGTGTTTTTCTGGCTGTTCATGAAAACGAAGTAGTTGGCGTAACAGAATATCGTTACAACAAAGAATTAAATGTTGCTATGACCGACTTTACCATTATTACAAAAGAAGGGCTTGGAGTAGGACCGTTTCTTGCAAAAAAACGCCATGAAGATTTAATGAATCTTGAAAAAGAGCATCAACTTAATTTAATAGGCATGTTTGCGGAAATTTACGATCCTTACAGAATGACCGATCATTCTTTTGGTGGAATTAAAGTAATGGACCCGTTTGTGAGACGTGAAGTATTGTCTCATTTAGGTTATCAGCGTCTTGATTTTTCTTATGTTCATCCAGCGTGGACAAATGAAGGAGAAGCAGTAAAAGATCTGGATCTTTGCTTTCTGCCGTTTAAAGAAAACATCCAGTCACTCAAAGCAAGCTTTATTCGCGAGTTTATTACAACGTATTATGCTATTTTATCAAATAAGCCGCAGGAATGGCATGATATGGTGAGAGAGCTTGAAGCCAGAGAAGAAATTCAGCTAAAGCCACTTTAAAAAACAAGCAGATGTTTCACGTGAAACATCTGCTTGTCTTTTTTAAAGTCCAATGTGATAAAAGCCCTGATTGTTCGTTACGCTGCATGAAAAACTGTTGAATAACAATTTGAGTTTTTATGCTTTTCATTTTTTGATTTTGATAAACAGAAGATTGATGTTTTATCAACAAAAAAGAAGCACATTAATTAAATTGACGCTCTTCAGTTTTGACCTTTGTTTTGAGAGTATTGTGTTATTAAAATCAAGACGATGGAAAAGCCATAACTAAACAAATACGGAGGTTTACCATGGAATTAAAAGATGTAGTGAAAAAAACTAAAGAAATTGTTTTCACAGCAGGTGTAAACAAAGAAGCAGCGATTGATCAATTAAACAACGCTATTGAAGCTTCTAATTTAAAGGGAAAGATAGATGAACATACAGTGGGAAAGTATATAAGAGCTTTTACTTTACTGCGCATCCCTGTGACTGCAGACGATGAACTCACCGACTCCGATTCATTAATAGAGCACCAGGCACGACTCGCAAGCATGTATACTCACGATGCTAAAGAAATAGATGGTTCAAATTATGATGAAGAAAAAGCATTAAATGAATTGGATGAGATTTTCCGCTGAAAAATCGGAAGTTTGCAGCGCTGATCTGGAAAAGTTCAAACAGCAGAAATTTGTTTAAACTATACAACATAAAAATAAAAAACTTCTTTTTTCGCTTGCTTAATCAATAGAAGAGGTTAAACTTGTTTAAGTGAATGTAATGAAAATTTTAATGTTTCACGTGAAACATTAAGAAAAAAACTAAAATGAAAACAAAATCCCAGTCTGTTATTTTAACAGACTGGGAGAAGCGCAGAACTTATCGGTAACGGTGATCGCAACAGTGTTTCGGATAGGCATGGCTGACAAAAACGTTTCTTGTAACCGGCTTGTAAATATGGCAAGGTACGTTAACAACATGATGACGGTTTACATGGATGACCGGATGGATAACAGGAACTTGCCGTGTTGTATACGTATCGTGCACAACACACTTTGGCGGACAAATAACAGGTCGAACATGACGATACATTCTGCTTCACCTCCACGTTTCTATATGATTAGTAGATGCATCTTAGTTTCTTTTTGAACCGGACAAATATCCAAGATTATAAAGAAAATTAACTTCATATAATAAGGAAGAAGTTTTAAAAGATGTGAAAAAGCCGCATTAAGTTTTTGTAAGCCTTTCGCTGCTAAAATATTAGAAACATTTTTTCCATAGAAAGTGTTGCCGCCCATTTTTTAATTAAAAATAACATTCTTTCCTTGTTGTGATAGACTGATTTATTTTCTCTGAAAAAAGTGTGAAATAAAAAAGCGGGGTTCCTGAAATAGTTTCCAGGAACCCCGCTTTTTTATTTTAAGCAGATTCTTCTTTTAAGGCATAAGCTTTGCGCCATGACATTTGCGCAAAAGTTAATAAAATTAAAGCGGCAATGCCAACAACGGCATAAACAGTAAAGCCTGCTGCGTATGTGCCAGTCATTTGTTTTAAGGTTCCAAGAATGTTTGGAACAAAAAAACCGCCGACACCGCCGGCAGCGCCGACAACACCTGTTATCATTCCAATTTCTTTTTGGAAACGTTGAGGCACCAATTGAAAAACAGCGCCGTTGCCCATTCCAAGACACATCATGCCGACAAATAACATAACTGTCACAAGCGTTAATGAAGGAAGGGTGCTGACACCAAGCATCATCAAGGAAACACCGATAAATAAAAATTTTAATAGAGAAGCTCCGCCGATTTTATCGGCAATCATTCCACCAACGGGCCGGAACAAACTTCCGGCAATTACACAAAGGGTAACAAAGTCACCGGCACGGACTTTTGATAATCCATATTGATCCACAAAGAAAATACTCAAGAAGCTTGTCAGGCCGACAAAGCCGCCGAATGTCACACTATATAGCAAACAGAAATACCAGGTGTCTTTAAATTTGAAAACTTTAAAATAGTTTAAGATTGGTTGCGGTTCTGGCTGAGATGGAGCATCTTTTGCAATTAATACGTACGTAATAAAGATAAGAACCAACGGGATAAGTGCTACCCCCATTACTCCATGCCATCCAACATGTTCAGCTATACGAGGTCCGAACAAGGTAGCGAGGACCGTTCCACTGTTTCCAGCGCCGGCAATTCCCATCGCGAGGCCTTGCAAATGAGGCGGGTACCAGCGGCTTGCCATTGGCAAAGCTGCTGAAAAGCTTGCGCCGGCAACACCGAGCATAATGCCAATAAAATAAAGTTCTGTCATTGTGTTTCCAAACAACCATCCCCAAAATAAAGGAACCATCGTCACAAGCATGCCGCCAATAGCTGTTTTGCGGGGGCCGATTCGGTCAGTTAAAATGCCAAGAACAATGCGGAAAAAGGAACCTGAAAGAATTGGAATGGCAACAATTAATCCTTTTTGCGCTGGCGATAATCCAAAGTCTTGAGTGATATAAACGCCAAGTGCCCCGAGCATAACCCAAATCATAAAGCTAATGTCAAAGTATAAAAATGATGCGAGTAATGATGGAGCATGACCGCTTTTCTTCAGTTCTGCTAATTTCATTTGTTCCTCTCCTTTTGGGTGAATGTTGGGTTTCTTAGGTTCAGTGTAGAATGGCGAAAAGATACTTTCCATATACCTGTTAGGAAATCTAACACAATTTTTCAGAAAAAACGAAAAATAAAATTGACATTCTGTATCGTGTTCTTTAATGTGTTAGATAAGCTAACACGAAAAATCAAAGGAGTGATGGATGTGAAATTGATGGTATTTTTGTTGACTTTTCTCTCAAATGGTGACGCGTGCAAAGAAGCTCCGAAAAAAATGAGTGATTCATTTACAGGGGATGAATCTTATTGGAACCCGGCTTTCAAGGGCTAAATAAAAAGGAGGGCCGGTAAAATGAAAAAACGCAAGTTAGTCGTAATCGGAAATGGCATGGCAGGAGTGCGCTGCGTAGAAGAAATCTTAAAGATTAATAAAGATGCATTCGAGATTACGATTTTTGGAAAAGAACCACATCCAAACTATAATCGAATTTTATTGTCGAAAGTACTCCAGGGAGATACAACAATCGAAAGCATAACGCTCAATGACTGGAAATGGTATGAAGACAATGAAATTACTTTGCACACAGATGAACAGGTTATCCGAATAAACACAGAAGAAAACTATGTGGTGACCGCAAAAGACCGTGTTGTTTCCTATGATGAATTAATTGTTGCGACAGGTTCACTCCCATTTATGCTCCCGCTTCCAGGGGCAAAAAAAGAGGGCGTTACAGCTTTTAGGGATATTTCTGACTGTGAAACGATGGTTCAATCATCTCAGAAATACAAGAAAGCTATTGTAATTGGCGGAGGACTTCTCGGTCTTGAAGCAGCACGCGGCCTGTTAAACCTGGGCATGCAAGTTGATGTAGTTCATATTGCTGATTATCTTATGGACCGGCAGCTTGATCCAACAGCAGCCGGCATGCTCCAAAAAGAACTTGAAGAACAGGGAATGAACTTTCTTCTTCAAAAAAACTCAGCGGAAATTACGGGCCACAAGCGGGTAAAAGGACTGCGGTTTGCGGATGGAAGCTGGCGTGAAGCAGATTTAATCGTTATGGCTGTCGGCGTCCGGCCAAACATCGAAGTTGTTTCCGGCACAGACATTGAAACAAATCGGGCAATTGTTGTAGATGATTTTATGCGGACCAATATTCCTAATATTTATGCAGTCGGTGAATGCGCCGAACACCGCGGATTTGTGTATGGGCTTGTTGCCCCGTTATATGAGCAAGGAAAAGCATTAGCTTCAGCTTTGTGCGGCCAGAAACACGCTGGATATCAAGGCTCCGTTTTATCAACGCAGCTGAAGGTATCCGGTGTTGATGTGTTTTCTGCCGGGGAGTTCATGGATAGTGATGATACCCAGTCTTTAAAATGGTATGACGGCATGAAAAACACGTATAAAAAAATTGTGGTTCGAGACAAAAAAATTGTTGGTGCCGTATTATTTGGAGATATCACAGAAGGCGCCAAACTTCTTGGCATGATTCAAAAAAAAACCAGCTACAGCGTTTTAGAAGCGGAAATGAACAGCGGGGAAGTTAACAAAGATGAACAAATTGCGTCTATGGCTGACCAGGAAATTGTTTGTGCTTGTAACGGCGTTTCAAAAGGCGCTATTACAAAAGCTGTCTGCGATCAGGAGCTGGAAAGTGTGGATGAAATCAAGGCCTGTACAAAAGCATCCAGCTCATGCGGCGGATGCCGCCCGGTTGTAGCAGATATACTTGACTTTATTAAACGAAACGGTGCCGGGGCCGGGAAAGAAAAAAAATCGATATGTGCTTGCACAACTGCAGACCATGCGGACATCATTGAAGCCATTCAGCTTTACCCAAACGATTCAAAAGAAGTGATTATGAAGCGGCTTGATTGGAAAAATGAAGCAGGATGTGCGATATGCCGCCCCGCGCTGCATTACTATATGGGGCTCCACAGCCAGCTGCTTCCTGAAATAAAAGCAGAACGTGCTGCGGATGGCACCTACACGGTTGCGCCTCGCATGTATGGCGGCGTCACAGGAGCAGATCAGCTTCGGAAAATTGCCAATGTGGTGGAGAAATTCAACATTCCGCTTGTTAAACTTGCTGAAGGCCCAAGGATGGAGCTTTATGGAATTAAAGAAGAAGCAATAAAAGCGGTACGTGCAGAACTTTCATCTGCAGCTCCGATTTATGGGAAAGAACTTTACGCAGTCGGTACTTGCGCCGGTATAAAATATGCCAAAGAAGCGATGCAGGATTCAATCGGACTGGGAGCGCGGTTGGAACAAAAACTGGAGTCCGTTGTTTTTCCAGGTAACATTACCATTGGCGTTTCATCAAGCCTTCATGATGAAGCACAGGCATTTAAAAAAGAAGTTGGCTTAATTGGAGCACCGGGCGGCTGGGAAATTTATGCAGCAGGTGAACGGCTTTATGTAATGATGAATCAGGAAGAAGCCATATTCATGACAGAAAAGCTGCTTGCTTACTATCGGGAAACCGCTTTTTACAATGAAACCCTTTTAAAGTGGATCGGACGCCTGGGAATAACCCAGATTCGAGAAGAGCTATTAAAACGAAAAGCAGAAAAAACAATAAATAAAAATCAGCAGGCGGTAGCCGCGTTATAAAGAAGGTGAGAATATGGAAACCGTTTTAGAAAAAGTGATGGAAACACAATGTCCGTTTTGCAGTGTGCAATGCAAAATGCAAATTACAGAAAAAGCTGAAGCCGGCCGCATAACCTATCTGGTGGAACCAAAGCAAAACGCTGCTTCAGAAGGCCGCCTTTGCATAAAAGGAATGAATGCTTACCAGCATGCATTAAGCGGCGAGCGGATTACTGAGCCGCTTATGAAAAAAAATGGCACGTTTATTCCAGTGTCATGGGAAGAAGCTTATCAAGCAATCAAGGAAAATTTTTCTCGCCTCCAGCAAAAGTTCGGCAATGACGCCGTTGGTGTATATGGCGGAGGGTCGCTGACCAATGAAACAGCTTACTTGCTTGGGAAGTTTGCGCGTGTGGCTTTAAAAACAAAATACATTGATTACAACGGGCGTTTTTGTATGTCAGCAGCGGCAACAGCTGGAAACAAAGCGTTTGGCATTGACCGTGGTTTAACAAATCCGCTGTCAGATGTAAGGCAGTCTGAATGCCTTATTTTAGCAGGAACAAACATTGCAGAATGCCAGCCAACATTAATGCCGTATTTTACAGATGCCAAAGCAAATGGTGCTTACATTATTGTGATTGATCCACGCAATACGCCAACTGCAGAAATAGCAGATCTTCATTTAAAAGTAAAGCCCGGCATGGACGCAGCTCTTGCAAACGGCTTATTAAAAGTTGTGATTGAAGAAGGATTTATTGATAAATCATTTTTGAAAAAGCGAACAACCGGCTTTGATGAAGTAAAAGCCCATATTTCTTCTCTTGACCTGGCAGCAATCGCTGAAATAACAGGTGTACCGGAAGAAGATATAAGAGAAGCCGGTATCCGGTTTGGCCAGGCGGCGTCTGGCATGATTTTAACAGCAAGAGGAGTGGAGCAGCAAACAGACGGTTCAATGGCTGTCCGAAACTTTATCAATCTTCTTTTAACAACAGGAAAAATCGGAAAGCCGGGCAGCGGCTACGGTGCGGTAACAGGCCAGGCAAACGGGCAGGGCGGCCGTGAACACGGACAAAAAGCAGATCAGCTGCCGGGCTACCGTTCAATTGAAAAAGCCGAGGACCGGGCTTATGTTGCAAAAGTATGGGGCATTGATCCGGATGAATTGCCTGGAAAAGGAGTTTCTGCATATGAAATGATGGAAAAAATCCATGCCCGGGAAATACGCTCTCTTTTTTTAATGGCATCGAATCCAATCGTGTCCAATCCAAATGCAAATTTTGTAGAAGAAGGCTTGCGCAAACTGGACTTTCTTGTTGTAGCGGATATGCTTTTTTCAGAAACAGCCCGGCTGGCAGATCTTATTTTGCCAACGGCATCTTATTTGGAAAACACAGGAACACTAACAAACCTGGAAGGGCGAGTGCTTTTACGAGAAGCAGCAAAGCCTGTGCCAGGCCTTGTTAAGCAAGACTGGAAAGTGCTGTCAGACATTGCAGGGCTGCTTGGAAAAGGTGCTTATTTTTCGTACAAAGATGCGGAAAGCATTTTTGATGAGCTCCGATTAGCAAGCCGCGGAGGTCTTGCTGATTACTATGGCATTACGTATGACCGCCTTAAAAAAGAAGAAGGCATTTACTGGCCTTGCCCATCTCCTGGTCATTCGGGAGAAAAAAGGTTGTTTGAATCATCATTTGCTCATCCAGGCGGAAAAGCGGAGCTTGTTCCGGTTCCTAATCATTTTCCTAAAGAACAAACGGATAACGCTTATCCCCTTTATTTAACAACAGGCCGTGTGCTTGGACATTATTTAACAGGTGTTCAAACACATAAAAGCCCGACGCTTGAAGCGCGCCAGTTTGAATCATTTATTGAAATTCACCCGAAAACAGCACGCGGGCTGAATATTCAAGATGACTCGCTTGTTAAAATTCGGTCAAAACGGGGAGAAATTGTGGTGAGAAGCAAATTAACTGCTGCTATCCGTGAAGATACGGTATTCGTGCCCATGCACTGGGACGGTGTACAAAACATTAATAAATTGACGAGTGAAGAGCTGGAGCCTGCTTGTAAAATGCCTGGATTTAAAGTATGTGCAGTTTCGGTTTCTCCTTTGTTTACGTAAAAAGCAATCTCATGCAGAAAGTTTTATTATGCGTAAATGAGCAGTTATTTTCTGCTGTAATAGTGCAATACACATTTTACCTTTATCAAGTACATCACTAACAGTGATGTACTTTTTTGAGGATTTTCATTATGCGCTTGTGAAACAAAAAAACCGGCCTTTCTCAAGTTTAGAAAAGCCGGCATTGGATGAAAATTAATTTGTGGTTTTCAAAATCTCGTTTACGATTTGGCTTAGGCCTTCGTGAACAGGTGTTGCCGGACGGCCGAGCAGCTTTTCAAAATCATTGCCCCCAATCTCCAATGTGCCTTCCCGAATGCCTTGCTGGATAGCCACAAGAAATGGAATAAGGAAATCTGGCACGCCTGCATTTTTCATAATGCCGGCATAAGCTTCATCATCAACTTGTTGCATGGCCACTTCTTTACCTAACACGGTACTAAGAGCAGACACTAATTCTTCCTGAGTCAGCAGCTTGCCAGAAAGCTCGTATATTTTATTTTCATGCCCGGTCCCCGCCAGAACTGTTGCTGCTGCTTCTGCGTAATCTTGCTGCAGCGCCCAGCCTACCTTGCCAGACCCGGCAGATGTCACCCATGGAGCTCCTGCTAAAACACCTTGAATGCCCGCAGTCTCATTTTCTAAATACCAATTGTTTCGTAAAAAAGCGTACGGAATGCCAGTTTTCAAAATGGCTTCTTCTGTAGCACGGTGCGGTGGGGCTAAGAAAAGGCCGCTTTCTTTTGCATTCCCCAGGCTAGTGTAAGCAATAAACTTAACCTGGGCACGCTGAGCCGCTTCTACCGCATTTGTATGCTGGCGAATTCTCGTTTCATTGTCTCCATCCGCAGAAATAAGCAATAACCGGTCGATGCCTGCAAAAGCTGTATCCAATGTTTCCGGAAGGTTAAAATCTCCCTGGCGAACTTCTACCCCGCGAGTCCGTAACCCTTCCGCTTTTTCTGGATTTCGAACACTAACAGCTAATTGATTCGATGGCACAAATTTCAATAAAGCTTCTACCACTTTTGTTCCTAATTTTCCCGTTGCACCTGTAACCAATAATTTCATTATTTATTCCTCCCATAAGCATTAATGCAATTTTTAAACTTTCCTGTAACAAAAATCATTACATGTAATCATTTTAGTTACTTCTTTGGTTTTTGTCAACAATAGGAAAAAAGTGATTTTTCTTTATTCCCAAAGTGAAAATCCCCTTTTTAAATTGCTTATATGATGAAGAAATAAATGTGCTTTTTAAATGAAAGTAAAAGCTTATTAATAGCCGGTGTTTAAATTCATTGTTTATAGTTTTCAAAATCCTCTTGTTTATTAATATTGATAAAAGAAAGTTCGTCTTTAGGAAAAGGGATAGTTTTGAATTTTATATTGTCTAAAAGTGCCATGAAACTTCTTTTATTTTCTTGTAAAACCTGGTTTAAGACAGGCAGGCATCTGCGGTGGTAAAGAGCAAGAAGCGGCTGCAGTTTATTTTCATGAACGGGTACAATCGCGCTATAATCAAGGTGGCGGCAAGCCAGTAGTTCCCCTGCAAATGCCGCTGTAACAAACGGAACATCTGCTGAAAGTACAAAAAACCATTCGGGTTCCGGATAATCCTCCATTACACGGGAAAGGGCGTAAAGCGGACCGTTATACATAACTTTGTCAAGTGAAAACACAACTCCCGATGCGTGAAAATGTGCGGCCAGTTGTTCGTTTGTTGATATAATAATTGGGTCCAGCCGATTGGCCAAAAATGCATCAACGCTATATTCATAAAAGGGCTTTTCCTTGTACATTTCAAACATTTTAGGACGGCCATAGCGAGAAGACTGGCCGCCGGCAAGCACTACACCTGCTGTTCGCATTTTTATCACACTCCCATTGTTATTATAGCTCGGAGGTTTCGCTAATGAAAAATGTATTCCAAATTGTCGGCTACCAAAACAGCGGCAAAACAACATTAATGGAGAAATTAATTAAATCTGCTTCAGAAGCAGGGCTGCA
>JAPSKG010000047.1 GCA_031177795.1 Domibacillus sp. | reverse complement strand
AAGTGCTGCATCCAGTCTGCGGAAAGCCAATGGTAGAACATGTTCTTGATCAAATTTCAGGTTTACATACAGAACAAATCGTGACAATTGTTGGTCATGGAGCTGATAAAGTAAAATCCCAGCTTGGCGAACGGTCAGCTTATGCGCTGCAGGAAAAACAGCTTGGTACAGCTCATGCTGTTATTCAAGCCCGGTCCATTCTAGAAGAAAAAGAAGGCTGTACACTTGTTGTATGCGGGGACACACCGCTTATTCAAACAGAAACAATGGAAGCCCTGGTAAATCATCATAAAGAAACAAATGCAAAAGCAACGATTTTAACGGCTCATGCAGAAAACCCAACAGGTTACGGCCGTATTATTCGTGGGGACGACGGTTCTGTTACTCGCATTGTTGAACATAAAGATGCAACAGAAGCAGAGCGTGCTGTAAAAGAAATTAATACTGGCACGTACTGTTTTGATAACAAAGCGCTTTTCGAGGCATTAAAAAATGTATCAAATGAAAATGTGCAGGGAGAGTATTATTTGCCGGACGTTATTGAAATTTTAAAAGCAGCCGGAGAAACAGTTTCTGCGTATCAAACAGAGAGCTTTGAAGAAACACTTGGAGTTAATGATCGTGTAGCTCTTAGTGAAGCAGAACGAATTATGCGTGCGCGTATTAATGAACGCCATATGCGTGCAGGCGTTTCGATTATTGATCCGCAAAACACTTATATTGGACCGGATGTTAGCATTGGTGCGGACACAGTTGTTCAGCCAGGAACAATTCTTTCCGGAAACACGTCAATCGGCGAAGACTGCATAATCGGCCCAAACAGTGAAGTAGTGGATTGTGCTATTGGTGATCGGACAGTCATTCGCCAGTCAACTGCTGCTAACAGCGAAATTGGTTCAGATGTAAATATCGGGCCATTTGCTCATATTCGTCCAAAGTCTTTTATTCAAGATGAAGTAAAAATCGGGAATTTTGTAGAAATTAAAAATGCGTCATTTGGCAAAGGCAGTAAAGCATCTCATTTAAGCTACATTGGCGATGCAGAAGTTGGCAGCAATGTGAACATGGGCTGCGGTTCCATTACAGTAAATTACGATGGGAAAAATAAGTTTTTAACAAAAATTGAAGATGATGTTTTTGTTGGATGCAATTCAAACCTTGTTGCCCCTGTGACAGTGAAAAAAGGGGCCTATATTGCTGCTGGCTCCACTATTACAAATGAAGTGCCGGAAGAATCATTGGCCATTGCGCGCGCTCGTCAAGTGAATAAAGAAAATTATATTCAAAAAATCTTTTCAAAAAACGATTAAATCAGGACAGTGGAGGTCATCATGAGCAACCAGTATTTAGATCCAAATTTAAAAATCTTTTCATTGAATTCCAACCCGGCACTCGCTCAGGAAATCGCAGAATTTATTGGTGTAGAACTTGGAAAATGCTCGGTTAACCGTTTTAGCGACGGCGAAGTACAAATCAACATTGAAGAAAGCATTCGGGGCTGTGATGTTTATATTGTTCAATCAACAAGCGGCCCTGTTAACGAACATTTGATGGAATTGCTTATTATGATTGATGCTCTAAAGCGCGCTTCAGCAAAAACGATTAATGTGGTTATTCCATATTACGGTTACGCGCGCCAGGATCGAAAAGCACGGGCCCGCGAGCCGATTACAGCAAAGCTTGTTGCCAACTTGCTTGAAACAGCAGGGACAACTCGTTTAATTACGCTTGATCTTCATGCGCCACAAATCCAAGGGTTTTTTGATGTTCCAATCGACCATTTAATGGGTGTGCCGATTTTAGGTGAGTATTTCCAGGGAAAAGGTTTTAACAAAGATGAGATCGTTATTGTGTCACCGGATCATGGTGGCGTAACGCGTGCACGCAAGCTTGCTGACCGTTTAAAAGCGCCTATTGCTATTATTGACAAGCGCCGGCCTCGTCCGAATGTTTCAGAAGTTATGAACATCGTTGGGAACGTTGAAGGAAAAATCGCGATCTTAATTGATGATATTATTGATACTGCCGGAACCATTACACTGGCAGCCAACGCAATTTCTGAAAGCGGCGCAAAAGAAGTTTATGCGTGCTGTACGCATCCTGTTTTGTCAGGTCCTGCAATGGAGCGCATTGGCAATTCAGATATTAAAGAACTTGTTGTTACAAATTCGATTGCCCTTCCTTCAGAAAAGAAAATTGACAAATTAGTTGAACTATCGGTTGCTCCGCTTCTTGGTGAAGCGATTATCCGTGTTCATGAAGAACAATCTGTCAGCACATTATTTGATTGATTCCTTCCTTGAACTTGCAGGAATCAAGTTAAAAACACATTGTTTTAGTTTTTAATCCTTTAAAACCCGCTCAATTAATCAGAGCGGGTTTTTCTTTTATTTTTTAACGTTTACGAATCGGCCAGTAAGGGAATAAAAAAAGATGTACACATAAAAACGACCGATTTATAAATCAGGAAGGTGATTGGTACTATGAACAAATTAGAAGCGAAAAAACGCAGAGGTTTTACAAAAGCGGCATTAACAGAAATTCGTTCATCTGGCTCTTTTCCTGCAGTTATTTACGGAAAAGGCGTTGAGTCTGAACCGGTAGCCGTAGAAGAAAGCCAGTTCCTAAAAATAATTCGGGAAGTGGGGAGAAACGGATTAATTACCATGAAGGTAGAAGATAAAAATCATGATGTTGTTTTACAGGAATATCAGCAAGACCCTATTAAAGGCTTTATTGTTCACGCTGATTTCCTGGCAGTCGATAAATCCTCTGAAATTACATCACAAGTCCGTGTAGACCTTGAAGGTGAAGCGGCTGGTGTAAAAGCAGGCGGCGTTATTCAACAACCGCTGTTTGAATTAAACGTAACGGCAAAAGTTACTGACTTCCCTGAACACATTACCCTTGATATTTCAGGACTTGGGATTGGCGATTCTATATCAGTAGGAGAAATTCGCGAAAAGTTCGGGTTTACCATTGAAAATCAAGATGAAGAAACCATTGTTTCTATTCTTCCTCCTCAGAAACTGGATGAATCAGAAGATTCAGCTGGGGGAGAAAATAATGCAGATCCAGAAGCAGTAGTGCCCGCAGAAAACGGGACTGAAGCACATTAATTAGTTAAATCAAGACAGGCGGAGCAATCTGCCTGTTTTTTTTGCATGCAGTCATGTATACTTAACGTAATTGTGAAAATTGAGGTGCAAAGATTTATGAAATTAATCGTTGGTCTTGGCAATCCCGGTCCAAAATATGCAGGTACTCGTCATAATGCGGGTTTTGATGTAATTGATGAACTGGCTGAACAGCTAGGAGCAGAGCTTACTGAAACCAGGCATAAAGGCATATATGGAATTGCGCGAAAAGGAACCGAAAAAGTCATTTTATTAAAGCCATTAACATATATGAATTTATCAGGTGAAAGTATTAGTGAAGTAATGCGGTATTATGATATCGATAAAGAAGATGTTATCGTAGTTTATGATGATCTTGATTTGCCCCAGGGGAAAATAAGGCTGCGCCAAAAAGGAAGTGCAGGCGGCCATAATGGCATTAAGTCGACCATTGCCCATCTTGGCACAGATCAGTTTAAACGGGTACGCGTCGGAATCGGACGTCCGGACGGCCCAATAAAAGTTGTTGACTATGTCCTCGGCAAATTTAGCGAAGATGAGCGCATAAAAATGGATGAAGCAGTAAAGAAAAGTGCTGCAGCTTGTTTAAGCGCGGTTGATAACGCATTTATCGACGTCATGAATGAATTTAATCAATAAAAATGAGCGTGAAAAAGCTTTGGGCGTATGCACCAAAGCATTTTTCTGTTTTCAAAAAGGGGGACTAGGAGTATGAACCATTTACTGGACTTATTTTTAAAAAATGAAGAAGCCGTATCTGTTATAAATGGAATGGAAGCTGGAATGAAAGAACAGCTGGCAGCCGGTTTATCCGGTTCACTGCGGGCAGTTTTCGCCAGTGCTGCATACCGAAGATTGCAAAAGCCGGTCATGATTATTACTTACAACATGCTCCAGGCTCAAAAGCTGTACGATGATTTAACTCAATTTACACCTGAAGAAAATGTATTTATATATGCAGCAAATGAGTTAATTGCTGCTGAAATCAGTATTGCCAGTCCGGAATTACGGGCTCAGCGCATTGAAATGCTAAACCATCTTGTGTTGCAAGGAACAGGCATTTACATCGTTCCTGCAGCAGGTTTAAAAAAATTGCTTCCATCAAAAGAAGTATGGAAGCGACTTCAAAAAACGTTTAAAGTCGGGGAAGAAATAGATCTTGAACAGTTAAAACATGAACTTATTAAAATGGGTTATGAACGGTCGGATATGGTTTACGCGCCGGGCGAGTTTAGTATTCGCGGCGGCATTATTGATCTGTATCCGCTCACATCTGAGTACCCGATCCGGATGGAGCTGTTTGACACAGAAATTGATTCTATCCGCACTTTTGCGCTGGACACCCAGCGTTCCCTTGAAAATTTAAACACTGTTTTGATCGGGCCGGCTTCGGAAATGCCTGCCTCTGCAGAAGAACTTGCTGCATTGGCCGGCCGACTGGAAGAAGAACTGTCGAAAACCATAAAAAAAATCGGCAGTCCTGAAGTGAAAAATCAGCTTAAAGCAAATACGGGAGCGGATATTGAAAAACTAAAAGAAGGTGCCCGGGTTGATGAGCTTGGAAAATACAGTTCATTATTGTATAGCGATGCAGCAGCTGTAACTTCTTATTTGCCAAAAGACGGAGTTATCTTTTTTGATGAAATGAGCCGAATAAAAGAAATAACGGATTCACTTGAAAAAGAAGAAGCAGAGTGGTACACCTCGCTCATAGAAGAAGGAAAAGCTGTTCATGGACTGAAGCTTGCCCACTCCCTTCAAGAGGTGTTGCAGTCTATTAAGCAGCCGTCTGTTTACTTATCGCTTTTTATGAGGCAAACAGCAGGTGGGAAACCTGAAAACATTGTGAATTTCTCCGCCCGTCCGATGCAAAGCTTTCACGGGCAAATGAACGTGCTTGAAGGTGAAATAGAACGCTGGAAAAAATCCGGTACAACTGTCCTGGTTTTAGGGGAAACTTCGGAGCGGGTTGAAAAAATGAAAACAACGCTCGATGATTACGGAATAGAAGCAGCTACATTAAAAGACCGAAATGAAGTGCTTGAAGGCATTGTGCAAATTGGTCCGGGAATGCTGACAGCCGGTTTTGAATTTCCGCTTTTGAAGTTAGCGGTGATTACAGAGCAGGAGTTATTCAATAAAAAAGCGCCTAAAAGCAAGCGTCGCCAGAAGCTATCTAATGCAGAACGAATTAAAAGTTATTCTGAATTAAATACTGGCGATTATGTTGTTCATGTAAATCATGGAATCGGAAAATATTTAGGCATCCAAACTCTTGAAATTAATGGCGTTCATAAAGATTACTTGAAAATTAAATATCAAGGAACAGATGAACTATTTGTTCCAGTAGAACAAATTGAGCTGGTGCAGAAGTATGTTGGTTCAGAAGGAAAAGAGCCGAAGATTTACAAGCTTGGCGGCAGTGAATGGAAGCGGGTAAAAAAGAAAGTTGAATCTTCAGTTCAAGATATTGCCGACGATTTAATTAAATTATACGCAGAAAGAGAAGCTGCCCGCGGATACGCGTTTTCTCCAGATGGAGACATGCAGAGGGAATTTGAAGCCGCGTTTCCATATGAAGAAACTGAAGACCAGCTTCGCTCTATTCAAGAAATTAAGCACGATATGGAACGGGAACGTCCAATGGACCGTCTTCTTTGTGGGGACGTAGGATATGGAAAAACAGAAGTGGCTATTCGAGCGGCATTTAAAGCAGCCGCCGACGGAAAGCAAGTAGCTATTTTAGTGCCGACTACCATTCTTGCTCAACAGCATTATGAAACGTTAAAAGAACGGCTGCAAAACTTTCCAGTGAAAGTAGGTTTGCTAAGCCGTTTTCGGACACGCAAGCAGCAAACAGAAACAATGAAAGGCTTAAAAGCGGGAACAGTGGATATTGTTATTGGCACACACCGCCTTTTGTCGAAAGATGTTCAGTATCACGACCTTGGATTGTTAATTGTCGATGAAGAACAGCGGTTTGGTGTTTCCCATAAAGAAAAAATTAAACAACTAAAAACAAATGTTGATGTGTTAACACTGACAGCGACGCCTATCCCGCGTACGCTTCATATGTCTATGCTCGGAGTAAGGGATTTGTCTGTTATTGAGACACCTCCTGAAAATCGTTTTCCAGTGCAGACATACGTTGTTGAACACAATCTCGGCCTTATACGGGAAGCGTCTGAAAGAGAAATTGCTCGCGGCGGCCAAATATTTTATTTATACAATCGTGTGGAAGACATTGAAAGGCGTGCTGATGAAATTTCTGCTCTTGTCCCGGATGCCCGGGTTGCGTATGCACATGGAAAAATGACCGAAACAGAACTTGAAGCAGTTATTCTCGGATTTTTAGAAGGAGAATCCGATATTCTTGTTACGACGACTATTATTGAAACAGGTGTTGATATTCCGAATGTTAATACATTAATTGTCCATGATGCAGACCGGATGGGGCTTTCACAGCTTTATCAAATACGCGGGCGCGTTGGGCGGTCTAACCGGGTTGCGTATTCTTATTTTATGTATCGAAAAGACAAAGTTTTGTCTGAGCCCGCAGAAAAACGGCTTCAAGCAATCAAAGAGTTTACAGAGCTGGGATCAGGCTTTAAAATTGCGATGCGTGACTTATCAATTCGAGGTGCTGGAAATTTGCTGGGTGCACAGCAGCACGGATTCATTGATTCAGTCGGTTTTGATTTGTATTCACAAATGCTGAAAGAAGCTATTGAACAAAAACGCGGCGGTGAAACAAAAGAAAAAGCACCTGCATTTGAAGTGGACGTTACCATTGATGCTTATATTCCTGATGGCTATATTACAGACAGTGCGCAAAAAATTGATATGTACAAACGGTTCCGGTCAGCTGATTCATTTGATGAAATTAACGAGCTAAAAGAAGAAATGATCGATCGCTTTGGTGATTATCCAGAAGAAGTGGCTGATTTATTTAAAGTAGCAGAAATGAAAATTTATGCTGCACGCACAAAACTTGAATCCATTAAGCAATCAAAAGATACAGTTATCATTTTAATGAGTGAAGAAGGAACAAAAGAAATTGATGGGACAAAGGTATTTGACATTTGCAGCAAATTTGGACGCATGTGCGGACTTGGAATGGATGAACAGCGCCTTAAAATTTCCATTGATATAAAGAAAGCGCCTGAACAAAACTGGTTTAATGCAGCGTTTGATTTAATAAAAGAGCTTGAAACAGCGAAAAAACAAGCATAAATTTATGTATAGAATGCTTCTCAATGAAAGATACTAACGCCATAAAATGGTTTTGATATTTTGATGGTGAAAGAGAGGCAGCTCATTTATGAAAGCTACAGGTATAGTTCGCCGAATTGATGATCTTGGCCGAGTGGTCATACCAAAAGAAATACGCCGAACGCTTCGTATTCGTGAAGGAGATCCGCTTGAGATTTTTGTGGACCGTGATGGCGAAGTTATTTTAAAGAAGTATTCTCCATTTACAGAGCTAGGTGATTTTTCACAAGAGTATGCGGAAGCATTACATGACAGTTTAAATTATGCCGTGCTTATTTGTGACCGCGATACAGTTATATCTGCAGCTGGCGTGAAGAAAAAGGAGTATGTAGAACGAAAGATAGGACCTGTTGTTGAATCTGTTATTCAAGAGCGGCGTTCTGCAGAAAGCAATGGCAAACGTGAAATGGAATTTGCCGACGGCCGTACAATAGAAGCAGAATCTTATTTTATCACGCCGATTATTGCAGCCGGCGATGCTATTGGAGCGGTTGTTTTGTTTTCAGAAGAGCGCTCAGCCGGTGAAGCAGAACAAAAAGCAGCTTTTGTGGCTGCCTCGTTTTTTGGCAAACAAATGGAGCGTTAACCCGGTTTCCCGGCTATGGGAGCCGGGTTTTTCTTTTCAAACAAGTTGAAAATAAGTAAAGTAGTGACAGAGGTGGTCACGTGAAAGATAATAAATCATTTATAAAAGGAGCTATTTTATTAACAGCTGCCGCATTGTTTGTAAAGGTACTGAGTGCTGTATACAGGGTGCCTTTTCAAAATATTGTTGGAGACACAGGCTTTTATATTTATCAGCAAGTTTATCCTTTTTATGGACTTGCAGCGGGGCTTGCCGTTTCAGGCTTTCCGGTTATCCTCTCCCGTTTAACAGCCGAAGCAGATCAAAAAGAAATGCGTTCTCTTCATCAAACAGCGTATGTAACCATTAGCTGTATAGGCATAACTATTTTCCTGCTTTTGTTTTTCTTGGCAGGTAAGCTATCTTTAGTAATGGGGGACGTTTCTTTAAAGCCTTTGATTCAATTAAGTGCCTGGTTTTTTCTGGCTATTCCATACATAACGGTCCGGCGAGGTGCTTTCCAGGGAGAAGGAAACATGATCCCGACTGCGGCGTCACAAATGACGGAACAAACTATACGAGTTGTTTGTATTTTGTTTTTTTCTTTTTCTATGGTTTTTTCAGGCCGTACATTATATGAAGCAGGTATTGGAGCCGTAGCTGGTTCGCTGTTTGGTATGGCTGCATCCGCTGCTGTTTTATGGTATTACAGTAAATCACCTAAACTGTCTTTTTCTTTTTCATTTAATGGGCGTGCTGCAAAAGCTATTTTAACGAGAGGAACAGCTATTTGTTTATCAGCACTAACGCTTGTTTTGCTTCAGCTTGCAGATTCGTTTCAACTTTACAGCGGGCTTGTTGCATCTGGCATACCTGATGAAACCGCCAAAACATGGAAAGGAATTTATGACAGGGGACAGCCAATGCTACAGCTTGGCGTCGTTTTTGCTGGATCAATTGCTTTGGCGATTGTCCCGCTTATCACAAAGTCGTTAAAAGAAAATAATGAAATGGCGGTTGTTCTTTACAGCAAAACAGCACTTCGGGTCAGTTTTACACTTGGCATTGCAGCTGCAACAGGTCTTGCAGCAGTGATGATCCCCCTGAACACCATGCTATTTAAAACAGCAGATGGGTCTGGCGTATTAGCTATCTTCGGCTTGTCGATCTTTTTTTATTCGATTATGACAACGATAAATGCAATTTTCCAGGGGTACGGAAATGACTGGATACCCGCAGCAGGAACCGTAATCACGGTTTTGGTGAAATGGACAGCAAATGCCTTGCTAATACCTTTATATGGGCTGTATGGGGCTTCGGCAGCCACAGTAGCCGCTCTTTTTGCCGGTGTTCTTTTTCTGGCTGCCGTAATTCGCAATCAAAACCACCAGTCTTTTTTTACACTGTCTTTTTTGTTTAAAGCTGCATTGGCCGCCCTTTTGATGGCCGCAGTTGTTTATGGCAGTGTCCAGCTGGTCTTGCCCGCTGATGCAGGAAGAATCATAAGTGGAATAACAGCAATAGGCGGAGCGCTGCTTGGCGCCTGTTTGTTTTTTATTTTCATGGTAAAATGGAACGTATTAAATAGTGAAGAACTTCGCGTCCTGCCATTTGGCGAAAAAATAGTGAACTGGACAGAGGCGCATCATAAAAGGAAGTGACGGCATTGGCAAAACAAATAACGATTGTCGGCCTTGGTGCAGCAGATCTGGATCAAATGCCGCTTGGCGTTTATCGCTTGTTAAAAAACGCCGGGACGGTTTGGCTCCGGACAATTCACCATCCTGCTGTAGAACAGTTGGAAAAAGAAGGCGTTTTATTTAAAAGCTTTGATTTTGTATATGAAAAACATGATCAATTTGAAGAGGTTTATGATGAAATAGTCACGCTGCTTCTTGAAAAAGCAGCGGATGAATCCATTATATATGCAGTTCCAGGACACCCGATGGCAGCTGAAAAAACGGTTCAGCTGTTGCTTGAACAAAAACGAAAAAAACAAGTGGATGTTGTGATTGCCGGCGGGCAAAGCTTTCTCGATGCGTTGTTTACAAGTGTTCAGGTTGACCCGGCAGATGGGTTTCAGCTTTTGGACGGTACCGCTTTGCAACGTGATGACATTCAAATTTTTGGCCATGTTATCATTGCGCAAGTATACGATGCTTTCGTAGCGTCGGATGTAAAATTAACCTTAATGGAAAAATACCCGGCTGAACATCAAGTAACAATTGTAACAGCGGCAGGCAGTGAACAAGAAACTATTAAAACTGTTTCGTTGTATGAACTGGACCACAACATGGAATTGAATAATTTAACAAGTGTGTATGTGCCGCCGGTAATCAATGAGGAAGAAACGTATCGCGAATTTTCTGTGCTTCGAAGAATTATTGCCCGACTTCGCGATCCGGAAAACGGATGTCCATGGGACTTAAAACAAACGCATTCCTCATTAAAAAAGTATTTACTTGAAGAAACATATGAACTTTTTGAAGCGATTGATAATGAAGATGATCAAGAAATGGCAGCTGAACTTGGCGATGTTTTGCTGCAGGTGCTTTTGCACGCTCAAATCGGAGAAGATGAAGGAATGTTTACAATTGAAGATGTGATTGAAGCTACTTCTTCAAAAATGGTTCGCCGTCACCCGCATGTATTTGGCAGTGAACAAGCAGAAACTGCTGAAGATGTAAAAGAAAACTGGCAGAAAATAAAAGAAGCGGAAAATGGAAACAAACAAAAGCGGCTTCTTGATGGAATTCCAAAAGGGCAGCCTGCTTTAATGGAAGCATACGACTTGCAGAAAAAAGCAGCTCAACAAGGTTTTGACTGGCCGGATGCAGCGGGTGCCCTTGAAAAAGTAAAAGAAGAATGGAAAGAGTTTTTAGCAGAAATTGAAGAAGGCAATGAAAAACGTTTGCGAGAGGAATTTGGAGACGTTTTATTTACGCTTATTAATGTTGCACGTTTTTACAATATTCATCCAGAAGAAGCGCTTGAAGCAATTAACCGGAAATTCCGCCGCCGCTTTTCTTTTGTAGAAGATTGTGTGGGAAAAAGCGGACGCCCATTTTCCGATTTTACCCTGGAAGAACTTGATGTTTTTTGGGATAAAGCAAAACAAAAGGAGAGAAACCAATGAGACTGGATAAATTTTTGAAAGTATCAAGAATTATTAAACGCCGAACACTGGCAAAAGAAGTAGCAGATCAAGGCCGCATTTTAATAAATGGAACAGAAGGAAAAGCAAGCTCCAACATAAAAGTCGGGGATGAACTAACAATACGGCTGGGTCGCCGTGTAATGACGGTTCAAATTGAAAAGCTTCTTGATACTACTAAAAAAGAAGAAGCAGCTGGCATGTACACTGTGCTGAAGGAAGAGCAGCTTTCTGACCAAATGTAAACACCTGTTTTTACGGGTGTTTTTTCATAATCATATGATCGTGTTTTTTTGCATACTATTCCTGTAAAGGGGATGGATAATATGGAAATGAAACAGGACCATACCGTAAAAATGGACGGGCGTAAGATGATTGA
>JAPSKG010000046.1 GCA_031177795.1 Domibacillus sp. | reverse complement strand
CATTCATATCAACTGGCGTAAACAGCACATGGCGGTCTATGGTTCTTTTTTTTCCTGGTTTTTTCCAGAGTGTTGCAACAGGCACATTAATGTAAGCCTGGCTCTTTTGTTTAAACGTAAAGCGGGCTGGAAAAGAAAAAAAGAAAAAAAACGGGATGAGAACCACCAGCATCACCTTTTTAAAACAAAATGGAAAATTCTTTTCTTACTACCGTTATATGCTCAAATAAAGAAATCATGATTTATGTATGTAAACATTCCTTTTTATGCAAGAGATTTATAAAAAAGGGATTAAAAACATTTCTTTTTTACTTAATCACGAATTGGCAGAAGTATAAGCCCATAATGTATAATAAGAAGATAGCAATAAAAAAGGAGGAGTGAATGTGGCGAAAAAACTACCCGTACACGAACAAGTGCTTCTCGCGTATTATGTACAATATTACCTGGAAAACAATCCGCATGTAATGTATGCGCTCCATGAGCGGATCAGCGAAAATATGGAACCCGCGGTTTACGAAATTGCCATGAATCAATTGTTTGACAAGGGGCTCGTAAATGGACTGGAAAAAATCCGGCGTTACGATGAAACAGAAGGCCGCTTAATTATGCCGATGATTACAAACAAAGGAATTCTTTATATTAACAATGTATTAGGAATTCATCCGTATGCAAGCGATGGAAGCAAACTTGAATATGTGAGAAACAGTTTGAAAACAAGTAATTTGCTCCTATCGGTGCCCGTGATTGCCGATTATGTAGATGAAGCTGCTTCTATAAAATAAAAAAACTGTCTCCAATAAGAGGAGGCAGTTTTTTTTGTGGTAAACAAAAACTAATCCTCTAAGAAATGGAGCTGAAAAAATGGAAAAACAATTGCTTGCAGCGTTTTTAACCGCCTGCAGCATCATGCTGTCGGCTTGCACTCTGGAAGAAGTAGACTCTGCTCTTCAAACAGCAGAAAAAGTGCTAACAGCCATTGAAAAAGAAAAGCAGGACGAAAGTGAGAAAAATAAAGACAATGAATTATCGGGCAAAAAGTCAGACAGCCTTTTAAAAACAAACGGGACAACTGCCCCTTTCCCTGCAGAACTAGTTCGTCCGGTAGACGGCGATACAGCTGTATTTGCTTTTGATGCAAATGGAGATGGGGTGCCGGAACAATTTAGTGCACGCTTTTTATTAATCGATACGCCGGAAACACGTCATCCTCAGCTTGGCAAACAGCCGCTTGGGGATGAAGCAAAAAAAAGAACAGCAGCGCTTCTCCAAAACAGTGAAATTACTCTTGAGTTTGATGTAGGGCAAAGACTGGATAAATATCAGCGTATTTTGGTTTATGTGTATGCAGACGGAAAAAGCGTTCAAGAAACACTTTTAGAAGAAGGACTAGCGCGGGTTGCTTATGTATATCCGCCAAATACAAGGTACCTTTCTGAATTTGAAGAAAAGCAAAGTGTTGCAAAAAACAAAGAAATTGGCATTTGGTCGATGGAAGGTTATGTAACGGATCGGGGATTTCAACCAAATAAAGAAGGAAACAACTAAGTTGTCCAGTTGATGCTTCCATAAAACAAAAGTTTTTTAAGAAAACTTGGTTTTTCTTTGGTGGTTAGGCCTTTTTTACTGATGTTGTGAAAAGGGTTTAGGAAAGAAAAGAGCGGGAAAAGAATGAGTGTAGCAGAAATCATTAAAGGAGGAATTGCTTTATGGCAAAAAACAACAATAATGATGAAAAAATGAGCATGGAAGAAAGAGGCCGTAAAGGCGGCGAAGCTACAGCTAAAAATCATGATAAAGAGTTTTACCAGGAAATCGGTAAAAAAGGTGGCGAAGCCACAGCTGAAAACCATGATAAAGAGTTTTACCAGGAAATCGGCCAAAAAGGCGGCGAAGCCACAGCTGAAAGCCATGATAAAGAGTTTTATCAGGAAATCGGTAAAAAAGGCGGCGAAGCCACAGCTGAAAGCCACGGTAAAGAATTTTACCAGGAAATCGGCCAAAAAGGCGGCGAAGCCACAGCTGAAAGCCATGGTAAAGAATTTTACCAGGAAATCGGTGAAAAAGGCGGACAAGCCCGCAACAATAACAATGATGATGAAGACTAATAACAACATGTTGGCTTCTTAAAATGATAAACAAGAACCGCCTTTATCCTTTGATAAAGGCGGTTCTTTTTGGCGCCTTATTTTAAAATTGCTAAATTTAATTTACAAAGCTTTCAAATTTCGCTTTTCATTTCATATACACCCTGCTATAATCAAATAGCCGAGAGTAATCATCTCTTTTTTTAAAAAGGGTAACGGCCATACAATTTCATATTCCTTTATCCCGTAAAGGGGAGTAGCGTCAGGAATATCCTGAAATAAAGTCGTCATGACGTGGAATAAATCCACCGGCTTTATTGACCTAATTATTAGTGTTCAGCGAGACCTTTGCCATTTATGGCAGAGGTCTCTTTATTTTTGTTTGAAAACAAAGGAGGTTGTTACATGGAATTTTTGTCAGGTGAATATTTAGCTGCACTTTTTTCTATTATTATGATTGATTTGGTTCTTGCCGGTGACAATGCAATTTTAATTGGTCTCGCAGCAAGAAAGCTTCCGAAAGAATCCCAGAAAAAAGTAATTCTTTGGGGAGCAATTGGAGCAATTGTTATTCGGGTTATTGCAACATTGCTGGTTGTTTATCTTCTTAAAGTACCGGGCTTGCATTTAATCGGTGGAGTTCTGCTTGTCTGGATTGCTTATAAATTATTGGTTGAGGAAGAAGAACATGACGTGAAAGCGGCAGATTCTGTTTGGGCGGCTATTAAAACAATTATCATTGCCGATGCACTTATGGGGCTTGACAATGTTTTAGCTGTTGCCGGGGCTTCTCACGGAGACTTTTCACTTGTTGTTATCGGCTTGATTGTTTCTATCCCAGTTGTTATGTGGGGAAGTACGATTATCCTTAAACTTATTGAGAAATATCCAGCTATTATTACATTGGGATCAGCTATTTTAGGCTGGACTGCTTCGAAAATGATTGTGGGAGAACCATTTTTAAGCGGGTACTTTGAAAGCTCTTTTGTAAAATACGGATTTGAAGCTGCTGTTGTTGCATTGATTCTTCTTGCAGGCAACTTGAAGCAGAAAAAAGTAGAGCGTGAGAAAAACAAAAGCGAATTGGAACAAAACGTTCTTTAATTAACAAATAAAGCCTGGACAAAAATGGAAATTTCTTTTCATTTTTGTTCAGGCTTTTTATTGTATACGTAAAGGATGGGCTTTGTTGCATCATCTAAAATAAACGCGCTTTTGGGCAGTTTTCGCAATTGGAAATACATAGAAAAGTCACCGGCGGCACCTCCAATTAAAAAAGAAGAAACAATCATTAAGCTTTTGCTATTAAGCCAGATGCCTATCAAAAAAGGAAGCAGGCCAGTGATCCAAAAAGGCAGCATTAAAGCTTTTCTCATCGCTTTAACGGAGAGTGTTTTTTTTGTTCCAGCATAAGCTACACCAAGCTCACTATTTATCCCGTAAATCAAATCTGCTTTTTGGCACTTTCCCCATATAACAAATCCGAGTAAATGAAAAGCTTCATGCAAAACAATTAATAGAATATACAGTATTACCGCACCGGTAAAAGACCATATTGAAAATGAAAAGCTGATTTTAGAATGAAAGATAATCAAAAAAACAAAGCCGGCTAATATAGCAGCTAATGTAAGTATGAATGCTTGAAAATGCACTTTCCGTATGTTAAAGCCAATCAATTTATCGGGCTGGGGCGGTACACTCACTTTCCCTCATCCTTTCACTCAGGCTTTTGGAAGACACATTGAATAACATGGCTTGTTCCCTGGTGAAGCCTTCCTTCATTGCGCTCAGCTTCTCCGCAAAAAAAGTGCTTACTATACCAGCCAGTAAACTCCTTTAATAGTTGTTCCGGTGTACAAAGAAGCTCTGCTGTACGCGGTCCGCCTGATGGGAATCGAAGCTGGTCAGTGGTAAAAAGTTCAGCAATATACACTCCTCCCGGTTTTACTCCTGCTTTAATGCCAGCCATCGTCCGGTCAAATACTGGTTTTGGAAAATGTCCAAACACGTGGATCACAGCGTCCCAA
This sequence comes from Domibacillus sp., assembly GCA_031177795.1. Taxonomy (GTDB): domain Bacteria; phylum Bacillota; class Bacilli; order Bacillales; family Domibacillaceae; genus Domibacillus. The sequence continues at coordinate 7,412 of JAPSKG010000046.1, read as the reverse complement.
CTGTTTTCTCTCCAGCAGGCTTCAGCAAGATCCTGCAGTTCTGCATTTACCACAACGTTTTTTTCTGCAGCCAGTTTTTCAGTTTTCTCAATGCCTGAACGGGCGTAATCCCACGCTGTTACTTGAAATTTCTCGCCAGCCAAAAAAACAGCATTTCGCCCTTCGCCTTCTGCAATGGATAGAACTTTTCCTTTTTGCTTTATAAAAGAAGCAGCCTGGCGAATAAACTTATTTGGGTTTTTTCCGTATACATATTCTTGTTCTTTAAATCGTTCATGCCACATGTTCACGTGCTGCACGCTCCTTTTGCTTTTTTGTGTACCAGCTATGCAAAATCATTCCAATAACAATCAAAGCAATGCCGCCAGTTGCCAGCGGGCCCGGAAGTGGAGAGTGAAATAAAAGCACTTCACCGATAACAGTAAAAAGCACCTGGGCAGACTGTGTTGCTTCCACAGAAGCCAGCTTGCTGTCGCTATTGCGGGAACGGTCTGTGGCAATAAAAAACAAAGTTGTCGCAATCACACCGGATGAAAGACCTACAATAAAAGTCTGGGCGAGCTGGCTCGAAGAAGGAGGCCCGGCGTTTAGCCACCCGGCAAAGCTAATCACTATCCAAAATGGAAGGCTGGCAATAATCATTCCAAGAATCCGAGTGAAAGTATCAAGGCGCCCGCCGCAAAGTTCCATCATTTTTCGATTGCCCAGCGGATAAGCAAAAGCAGCAATAAGCACGGGCAATACTCCAACGGAAAACGCAGACATGGTTAGTCCATTTGATTTCTCCAATTGTAAAAAAGCCACTCCTGCCAGGATCACACAAGAAATTGCGAGAGCACCCAGAGGAATTTTTCTGCGTACTTTTTTGCCGTTTTGTGTATCAGTAAACAGAGGAGTTAACAAAACGCCGGCGACAATTGTTAACTGCCATGTTCCGCTGACAAGCCAGCCCGGCCCGGATGCTGCTGCGTATGTAATAGGCGCATAAAATAAAACAAAGCCGAAAAAACTCCAGGTAACCCAGGCAAGCGGACTTTGTTTTAATTCAGCAAACAAGGAACGGAGCGTTCCACGCATAGCAGCAATGGCCACAAAAAAAGGAAGCATAAAGAAAAAACGTAGTGATGCACTCCACATCCAGCTTCCGCCAGACAATTCCATGGACCGGTTTAAAATAAAAGTGACAGCGAAAAAAACAGATGCTAAAAGGCCGAGCAAAAGTTCTTTCATTAACAAACCCTCTTTCCAGGTACAAGATTTTGTTGCTTTGCGTTTCCAGAGACTGGTACAAAATAAGTATGTTAAAATCATACCATACATACAAAAAATGGGGGGATTGTATGAAAGCCATTGTACATGAGAAAATATCCGGTTTGCAGGGGGTAAAATACAAAGAAATAGACCAGGCGTCTCCAAAGCCGGGAGAAGTGCGTATTAAGTTAAAAGCAGCAGGGTTAAATCACCGGGATTTGTTTGTTCTTTACCGCCATAAAGAAACAGATCCTCCGTTAATTATGGGATCAGACGGCGCGGGAGTAGTAGAAGCTGTTGGCGAGGGAGTAGCAAACGTTCAAATAGGGGACGAAGTAATCATTAACCCGGGGATTGGCTGGAAGAAAAATACCGGGGCGCCACCGGAAGGATTTGAAATTCTCGGTCTTCCTTTTCCTGGGACATTTGCAGAGTCAATTGTTGTTCCCGAGGAAAATGCTGTGAAAAAACCAGCACACCTTTCCTGGGAAGAAGCCGGAGTGCTGTCGCTTTCCGCTTTAACTGCTTATCGCGCTCTTTTTACAAAAGGAAAGCTAACGTCTGGCATGAAAGTCCTTATTCCGGGGATTGGAGGAGGGGTAGCAACATTTCTGCTTCAATTTGCCAAAGCAGCCGGCGCGGTTGTTTACGTTACATCCCGTTCTGAAGAAAAACGCCAGAAAGCGATTGAATTAGGCGCGCATAAAGCGATTGATTCGGAAAGCGACTGGTCAAAAGCACTGCAAAATGAAAAAATGGATCTTGTAATTGAATCCGTTGGAGCTGCCACCTTTAACCAGTCTCTTGAGCAGTTAAAAACAGGAGGAACGGTTGTAACGTTTGGTGCTTCTGCGGGAGATGAAGTGACAATTAATTTGCGCACATTTTTTTACGGCCAGTTTAATATGCTCGGCACCACAATGGGAAGCAGTGAAGAATTTCATGAAATGCTGCGTTTTATTGAGGAGCATCGCCTTCATCCAATTTTAGATAAAACTTATTCCCTCGGCCAGTTTGCAGAAGCGTTTACCCGTTTGGAAAAAGCGGAACAGCTGGGGAAAATTGCATTTTTTATTGAATGACGTGCTTTGTTGTGATAAAACTAATAAGACGATTAATTAAATTATGAACCACCACTGGGGGTGCTTTTAATAAAGCTGAGAGAGGCGACTTGCCTTAACCCTTATTACTTGAACCGGTTAGTACCGGCGTAAGGAAGAGGTGTCTTGACTTTTATCCGATGTCATTACAGCCCACTCTTCCTGCGAAGAGTGGGCTTTTTCATTTTTAGAAAGGGAGCTTCAATGAAAACAATTCAGCAAATACATAATGAAATCGATGAGCGAAAAGAAGAGCTTATTGATTTGCTTAAAACGTTAATTTCTTTTAAAACTCCTGCACCACCCGCTCGCAATACAGCAGAAGCACAACAATTTATGGCGGACTTTCTAAAAGAAAAAGGCTTTACAATTGATATGTGGGAAGTTTATCCCGGAGATCCGAATGTGGTTGGAACGCTGAAAGGAACAAACAGTGATATATACAAAAGCTTAATCATTAATGGCCATATGGATGTAGCAGAAGTAAGCAAAGGTGAAAAGTGGGAATCCGATCCGTTCACACCGATTCTTAAAAACAATGCAGTGGTCGGACGGGGCGCTGCCGATATGAAAGGCGGGCTTGCCGGTGCATTATTTGCCATACAACTGCTTCATGAAGCAGGCATTAAACTCCCTGGCGATTTAATTTTTCAGTCGGTGATCGGTGAAGAAGTAGGAGAAGCCGGAACACTGGAATGCTGCAATCGGGGTTATAAAGCCGATTTTGCCATTGTGGTAGACACAAGCGAATTGCATATTCAAGGTCAGGGCGGCGTGATCACTGGCTGGATTACGTTAAAAAGCGAAAAAACATTTCACGATGCTACCCGCCGTCAAATGATTCATGCGGGTGGAAGATTAATGGGCGCAAGTGCAATAGAAAAAATGACAAAAATTATCCATGGACTGCAGGAATTAGAGCGTCACTGGGCAGTGATGAAAAGCTATCCCGGTTTTGCTCCTGGCACAACGACGATCAATCCTGCTGTTATTGAAGGCGGACGGCACGCCGCCTTTATTGCGGATGAATGCCGGCTATGGATTACGGTTCATTTTTATCCTGATGAAACATATGAAAGTGCCGCTGCAGAAGTAGAAGACTTTATCCAGAACATTGCCAAAGGAGATTTGTGGATGCAGGAAAATCCGCCAATTTTTGCATGGGGCGGTACGTCTATGATTGAAGACCGGGGAGAAATTTTTCCTTCGTTTGAAGTAGATCCCAACCATGGAGCAGTAAAAACGTTAAAGAAATCGCATTACGGCGTTTTCAGTGAAAATCCAGTCGTAGACGTTTCACCAACCGTTACGGATGGAGGCTGGCTTGGCGATGCAGGTATTCCAACCGCTATTTACGGTCCGGGGAATTTGCGCCATGCCCATGCTGTAAACGAACAGCTTGATATTGATGAACTTGTGCAATACACAAAAGTAATGGCTGATTTTATTTACAGTTGGACAAATACAAAAAAGGAGGGCAAGTAAATGAAATTCAGCGAACAGCTGCGTGAAAAATGCCTGCCTGTCTGGCGGCAAAACCATAGTCATCCATTTGTCAGAGAAATGGCGGATGGCACTCTTGACCCGGGAAAATTCCGTTTTTATATGGTGCAGGATTATTTGTATTTAATTCAATACGCTAAAGTGTTTGCACTTGGCGCAATAAAAGCAGATGACGTAAATACAATGGGCAAATTTGCCGCTCTTCTTGATGGAACTTTAAATGAAGAAATGGCCCTTCATCGGCAGTATGCCGCCCGATTTGGCATCACAGAGAAAGAGCTGGAAACAGCAAAACCATCGCCCGTTACGCTTGCTTACACGCACTACATGCTTCATGCAGCACAGAATGGTACGCTTGCAGACGTTATTGCCGCTGTTCTTCCTTGTGCATGGAGCTACTGGGAGATTGGCAAAGAACTTTATGCAATTCCAGGTGCAGCCGACCATGAGCTTTACGGCGATTGGATTCATATGTATGCATCTGAGGAATTTGGCCAACTGGCCCAGTGGTGCATTGATTTATTGGACGAGCATACGGCAGGAAAGTCAGAAACTGAACGCGCCAAGCTGGAAGAAATATTTTTAAATACAACCCGTTTTGAATACATGTTTTGGGATATGGCTTACAACGGAGAAATGTGGCCGGGCGATGCGTAAGCCGGTTTTAGAATTTCGAGGGGTATCTTTTTCGTACGGCGGTAAAAAACAAGTGCTTAATCAGCTTGATTTCGCCGTTTATAACCGTGAGTTCATTTCTATTATAGGAGCAAGCGGTTCGGGGAAAAGCACTTTGTTTCGCCTTATTACCGGACTTGAAAAAGAAGAAAGCGGTGCGGTATTCCTTAATGGAGAAAAGCAAGTGAACCGGCATGGAAAAACAGGCTATATGCCGCAGCAAGATTTGCTTATGCCCTGGAGGACTGTAGTCGACAACGCTGCTCTGCCGCTTGAGCTGTCTGGCCTAAAGAAAAAAGACGCGGTTAAGAAAGTTATGCCTATGCTCGCGGAATTTGGATTAACGGGAACAGAGCAAAAATATCCATCGGAGCTTTCTGGTGGCATGCGCCAGCGCGTTTCTTTTTTACGGTCAATTTTAACAGGATCCAATATCTTGCTTTTAGACGAGCCGTTCAGCGCTCTTGATGCAATTACCAGGCTGTCTATGCAGGAATGGCTTCTTGATCAATGGGAAAAGCGGGAAAAAACGATTTTATTTATTACTCATGATGTAAACGAAGCGTTGTTTTTGTCGGACCGAATTTTTGTTTTTCAAGAAGCGCCGGTACAAAAGCTGCAAGAAGTAGTTGTTCCCCTTGGCAGGCCAAGATCGCTCATCGACTTAAATGATGCTGCTGTTGTAGATTGGAAAAACAAATTAATCGAACAGCTCCGAAAAGGGGTTACAGCGGTATGAGGGAGTATGGGCCAGCAGTGTTTTTGGTTGCTATGCTGTTTGCGTCCTGGGAAATCATTGCCTGGACAGTGAATTTGCCGTTTATTTTGCCGCCGCCTTCAGGAGTAGCCATTACATTTTGGGAGTTAAAAAAAGTACTTGTGTTTGAGCACTTGCCTTCGACGCTTGCCATTATTGTCATCGGCCTGGTGATTTCCATTGTGCTGGGTGTTGGATTGGCTGTATGGATGTGTTTGAGCCGGACAGCAGAAAAAGCCTTTTATCCTATTATCATTTCCTCGCAAATGATTCCTACAATTGCTCTGGCTCCCATTTTTATTATGGTGTTTGGGTATTCCATCTGGAGCAAAGTTGTTGTAACAGTTCTTATTACGTTTTTTCCAATTACGGTAAGTACATTTGATGGACTAAAATCAAGCAGCAAAGATCTTCGTGAGCTTTTATTGACAATGGGTGGAACAAAAAAAGATGTCTTTTTCAAACTTCAGATCCCGTCCGCCATGCCATATTTTTATTCCGGGTTAAAAGTGGCGGTTACGTTAAGTGTGATTGGGGCAGCAATTGGCGAGTGGTTGGGGGCACAGTCAGGGCTTGGTTATTTTAGCCGCCGCATGATGACACAATTTGATGGGGCGGCAGTGTTTGCCCCAATCGTTTTGCTTTCGGCAGTGGGAATAGGGTTGTTTTTAATTGTAAAATTGCTGGAAAATCGATCATTAAAATGGAGGAAAACAAAATGAAAAAATGGGCAGCAGGAATTATCGCCGCAATGATGCTTGCAGGATGCGGAGCAAATGAAGAAAAGAAAACAGAAAACGAAACAGCAGGCAAGAAAGAAAAAGAACTTCAGGATGTCAGCATTATGCTTGATTGGTACCCAAATGCTGTACATAGCTTTTTGTATGTAGCGGAAGAAAAAGGCTATTTTGAAAAAGAAGGAATTAATCTTGATATTCAGTTTCCTGCAAATGCAACGGACCCAATAAACATGGCAGCATCCGATCAAGTAACCCTTGCTATCACGTATCAGCCAGATGTTATCGTAGCGAGAACGGAGCAAAATGTTGGAGTGAAATCAGTCGGTACAATTGTGCGTGAGCCATTAAACCGTGTTGTCTCACTTGCAGAAAACAATATTCAATCGCCAAAAGATTTAGAAGGAAAAACAGTTGGCTACACAGGAATTCCGCTAAATGAATCGATTGTTAAAACAATAGTTGAACAGGATGGCGGCGATGCATCAAAAGTAAAATTAATTGATGTTGGATTTGAGCTTAACTCAACACTGATCAGTAAAAAAGCGGATGCTGTTGTTGGTGCATACATTAACCATGAAGTGCCTTTACTTGAATTTGAAGGCTACAAAACGTCAAACTTCAAGTTAACGGATTATGGCGTTCCTTCTTTCTATGAGCTTATTGCTGTAACAAGTGATAAAACGTGGGAAGAAAATCCGGAGGTTATTCAAGCATTCTGGCGTGCAGCAGAAAAAGGATTTGACGATATGCAAAAAAATCCTGACGAAGCGCTGGATATCTTAATGGCTAATCAAGAAGCAGAAAATTTTCCTCTTGAAGAAAAAGTGGAAAAGGAAAGCTTAGAAATTTTGCTTCCGCTTATGAAGTCAGAAAATGGTTTTGGCTACCAGGAAAAAGAAGTTTGGGCGAACACAGCAAAATGGATGAAAGAAACAGGATTAATCCAAAAAGAACCGCAAATTGATGAATTGTTTGTTAATATGCCGAAATAAAAAAGAACTGCGCAATTTTGCGCAGTTCTTTTTTATTTTTTTCAAAAGCGTAAAACCTTCTTTATCTATTTTATTAAAATGATAAGCATTGGCTATACTAACAAAATGCATCAAGAAAATGAGGTTAGAATTTTTTTCTGGATAAACCGCATATTTGGAAGAAAGCGTGGTAGTAAAAAAGAGAATTGAAAAAGCGCAATAAACAAAACAGCAGATACGCTGGTTACATAAAAAGAATAAAAGAAAAATCCGCATTTAAAAAAGGGGGAAAAAAATTGAGAAGGGACCAGCCTCTGCCAAAAGACAAAGGATTAGACCAAAGTGCAAATTTATTATCAGAGGGATATTTATTTGGAAGAAATCGACGCTGGAAATACCACTCTGATATTTTTGA
>JAPSKG010000273.1 GCA_031177795.1 Domibacillus sp. | reverse complement strand
CAAATGGGCAGCCAAATAGATGTCGTGTCTTTAAGTTTGTTTTACGGTTTTATATTGCTGTTTGCTTTTGTTCTTCATCGAAACTTGTTTGACTGGAAGCCAGCAATGTATGAACAGTATACAAAAAAGGTGTTTCCGCAGCCCACTGAAAGCTTAACGGAAAAAGCGGTTGTGATTGTAATTGACGGCATGAGAAAAGAACGTTTTTACGAAGCTGACACTCCTTTTCTTGATTCGTTAAAAGAAAATGGAACGGAGTACATGAACATGGAGACCGTTTACCCGGCAAGAACCGTAGTTTGCTTTTCTTCTATGTTTACCGGCACATATCCAGTCGAACACGGCATCAAGTCCAATATGGTTTGGAAGCTTGGAATCAATGTGGAAAGCATCTTTGACTCTTTACGGAAAATAAGCAAAAAAGGCCGTTTGCTTGGGATTGCTCATTTAGTTGATTCGATGGGCAGTGATGTAGAAACAGTAACGGCCGTGATGCATAACGATAAAGCAGACCCGAACATTATGGAACGGGCAAAAAAAATTATGAAAGAACAAGATCCCGACTTATTTATTGTTCAACTAATTGCAACGGACCAAACAGGGCATAGCCGGGGCGTTTTGTACGATGAATATATACAAAAAATACAAGAAGCAGATGCACTGGTAGAAGATTTTGTTTCTTGGCTTGAAAAAGAAGGGAAAATGAAAGATACAACGCTGTTTATTTGCGCAGACCATGGACAAGCTGATGGAATTGGCGGTCATGGTCACCTGGATGAAGGCGAACGCTTTGTTCCGTTTTTTGTGCACGGGCCAAAAATTGCAAAAGGTAAAAAAGTAGAAGAAAAACATAGCCTGGTTTCACTGGCTCCGACGCTGGCTTATTTGCTGGGAGCTCCTTATCCGAGCCACAGCCGCGGAAAAGTGTTAATGGAAGCTTTTAAACAGAAAGAAGAGAAGAATTCATGAAAAAACAGCAAGTGATTGTTTTTTTGCCGGCATTTAACGAAGAACAATCGATTGGAGAAGTCATTCAAAACATACCAAGACAGTTTCATCCTCAAGTAGAAGTGAAAGTGCTGGTAATAGATGATGGGTCAACGGATCATACAGTTAGCGCAGCAAAATCAGCAGGAGCTGATTTTGTTGTCAGCTTTGAAAAAAATCGCGGTTTAGGAGCGGCAGTGCGGGCCGGCTTAAAAGAATGCTTTGAAAGAGGAGCAGACATTGGCGTGATGATTGATGCAGACGGAGAATATCCGGCAAGCCAAATTCCAGACTTGCTTCAGCCTATTTTTGCCGGAGAAGCGGACTACACAATGGGGTCTCGTTTTCTAGGGACCATTAAGGGAATGAAGCTGCACCGCCGCCTTGGAAATTACTTTTTCACCTTTCTCCAATGCATCATTTTGAAAAAGTGGATTTTTGATGGACAATCAGGAATGAGAGCTTTTTCCAGGCAAGCGTTAAAGCATGGAGAAATTATTCATGATTACAATTACGCTCAGGTATTAACGTTTAACCTGGTCAGGCAAGGGTTCCGGGTAAAAGAAATACCTATTCAATACCGGGTGCGAACGGCAGGAACTTCTTTTATTACGTTTAAGGGCTATTTGTCATCTGTATTTCCGGCTATCTGGAAAGAATTGAAAAGGCCGGTTCAAACAGTAGAAGTCGATAGGGAAGCTCATAAACTGAACCATATGGAAATTCAAAACAAAACAACCCAAAAGACAAATTCTCAGCCTTTACACGCAAAATAACAATTGACTTTTAGAATGATAATCATTATCATTTGCTTTAGGAGGATGTATTATGAAAAAATTGTTTTTTTCCTTTATGTTATTTGTACTAACTGTAAGCAGCTTAACTAGTTTATCGGCTCACGCCTACACCTATGGAGATCCTAATGAAGAAGCATTGGCAGAA
>JAPSKG010000272.1 GCA_031177795.1 Domibacillus sp. | reverse complement strand
ATTTGCCAATGAACTCGCGGGAAGACAATGAAGCGGTAAACTATTTAACGAGCAGCTATCACGATTACATTACGCATACTCCTGCGTACAAAGAAATGGGTGTGAAAATGGAAGTGCTTGAGCAAACAGGCGAACCGCCTCTTCCAAAACATAACCACCGCTTTGGAAACCGTGTGCCGCAAATTAGCGTAAAAGTAGAAGAAAAATGGGGCCGTTCAGACTTTACACCAATTCATGAAATGATCAAGGGGGATGAATATGGCGCAGGCAATTCGGAAAATCAGCAAAGAAGTTCCTAATAAAGTTGAAGAACGTGCTCAAGCTTCACAAGAAATCATGCAGGAACTGGCCGATAACAAAGACGCCGTACTAGCTGCTATCCAAATCATGAAAGGCATGCAAGACATGGGAATATACGATGCATTAAGAGGCATGATGGAAAACAGGACTGAAGTTGGGGCGATAGCCATTCAGCAAATTAACCAGCCGCTTGTGCATAATGTGATTAAAAACGGAATGAATGCTGCAAAATTTCTTGGTTCTCTTCCTCCAGGCCAGATGGATACTTTAATGCAAGGAATCAATAATGGGCTTGAAAAAATGGCCAATACCAGCCCGGAGGAAAAACAGCAAAGCTTTTGGAAAATGAGAAAAAAACTAAGCAGCCCGGAAACAAAAGCCGCTATTGCGATGATGGCTAATTTTATGGAAGGAATGGGTGCTGTATTAAAGAAAAATCAGTAAAGAAAGGATGAATAAAATGGAGTCTGAAGTGGTTATTGTAAAAGACATGACGAGTCTTAAAGATGCAGATACCGTGTTAAATGCACTTCTTGGTGTATGGGGCATTGACCGGGCGGAAATCAATCTAGAAAAGCACCAGGCATTATTTACGTATGATGAACGAATGGCTTCTTCCCAGGATTTTGAGCAAGCCATTTTAGATTCAGGCTTTGAAATTGAAACAAGCCAGCCTGAAAAATTAAATTTAACCGAAAGAAGGAAATCAAACTGAAAGTATGTGAAATTTGCGGTTCAATCGAAGAAGCGGCAGACCAAGACAAAAAAGAAAATACATCAAGAATTTTGCATGTATGTGAAAATTGCCTGGAAGACAGAAAAACGACCACTACATGATGGTAAACAAATTTTTGCTTTTTTAAATGAGTAAACTAAAACCTGACAGCAAAGCGCTGTCAGGTTTTTAGGTGTTATTGTTTTTTTATTATGAATGAAAAAATTAAAATCCGCTCATAGGGCAAATTTTTATCTTGCGCGCTTTAAGCGGTTTAACAGTTTATTCCGTAATTTCAAGCGTAAAAGGATAAACCCGTACTTTCCCCTCCTGCTTAAATTCCGCCCAAATTTTATACATTCCGGGTTTTTTAAACTGGGTTTCAAAAAGAGGCTTTGTTTCACTAACCGGATGAACATGAACAAACTGTTCTGCTTTTTCGTCCAATATAACAACGTGGCCTACTGCTCCGAGATGTGGTTCTAACTGGCCTTCCACCGAAAACAGCAACTCAACAGCCTGGTTTGCTTTTTGTGAACTTGGTTTTAATTCTACTGAACGTCCATCAACCGTTTTTACAAAACTTTCATCTGCTTTTAATGTGCTATGATTATGTTCTGTTTCTTTTTTTCCAATTGAAAACAAAATCGGCTCTACCGTGTAAGTTAGCTGGTTTGGTTTTATATCAACAAATGCTTTGTAAGACCCTGCCTCCAGGCTATGAGAAACGGTAAACACACCCGGCTCTTTTTGTTGCGGATGAAAATGGACATAGTTGTTTAAATGATTATCTACAACAATGAGATGCATTAATTTTTCATGGTTTATGTCCAGTTTTTCGACTGGACGTCCTGAAGCATCTTTCACAGAAATAACCAGTTCACTGTTTTGTACAGCAACCTCGGTCGTTACTTCACTTTCCGC
>JAPSKG010000045.1:9222-11833 GCA_031177795.1 Domibacillus sp. | reverse complement strand
ATTTGCAAGTGCGATTGCCTACTACGACAGCTACCGCACAGAAACGCTTCCTGCGAACTTGATCCAGGCACAGCGTGACTACTTCGGCGCCCACACATACAAACGTGTAGACAAAGAAGGAACATTCCACACTGAATGGATGAAGTAAACGGCGGATTAATCAACTGCAATAGCAAAGTACTTACACTGTTTTAAAGGAGAGAAAACATGACAACTCGATTAGACCAGCTTGCAATCAACACGATTCGAACGTTATCAATTGATGCCATTGAAAAATCCAACTCGGGACATCCAGGCATGCCGATGGGCGCTGCGCCAATGGCTTATACTTTATGGGCAAAAGAAATGAATCATAACCCCAAAAATCCGGATTGGTTTAACCGAGACCGTTTCATTTTGTCGGCAGGACATGGTTCCATGCTTTTGTATAGCTTGCTTCATTTGTTTTCATATGGGCTATCCATTGATGACTTAAAGCAGTTTCGCCAATGGGGAAGCAAAACTCCAGGCCATCCAGAATTTGGCCATACAAAAGGAGTAGAAGCGACGACTGGCCCGCTGGGACAAGGAATTGCAATGGCCGTTGGTATGGCGATGGCCGAACGCCACTTAGCGGAAGTATACAACCAACCGGATTTTAACATTGTTAACCACTTTACGTTTGCAATGTGTGGTGATGGTGATTTAATGGAAGGTGTGTCAGCAGAAGCTGCTTCACTGGCTGGCCACTTAAAATTAGGCCGCCTCGTTTTGCTCTACGATTCAAATGATATTTCTCTTGATGGAGATTTAAGCCAGTCATTTTCTGAAAACGTGACAGATCGATTTAAATCGTATGGTTGGCAAGTAATTCGTGTGAATGATGGAAATGATCTTGATGAGATTCAGCAAGCAATTCAAGAAGCAAAGCACGATCTTAATCGACCAACACTAATTGAAGTAAAAACAGTAATTGGTTTCGGGTCGCCAAATAAATCAGGAAAATCTGATTCACATGGAGCGCCTCTTGGAGCAGAAGAAACAATTAAAACTAAGAATGCTTACAACTGGAATGAAGAAGAGGCTTTTTTTGTGCCACAAGAAGTAAAAAAACATACCGCACAACTTGTTGAAGCCGGTGTTAAAAAAGAACAGCAATGGGTAGAGTTGTTCGAAGCATATAAGCAAGAATACCCTGAACTTGCCCGTCAATTTATTTTAGCGGTAAAAGAAGAGTTTCCAGAAGGGTGGACAAAGGATCTTCCTAATTTTCCAAAAGAGTCGAAAATGGCTACCCGTATATCATCTGGAAAAGCATTGAATGCAGCAGCACAGGCACTACCGCAATTGGTCGGCGGCTCAGCAGATTTAGCTGGTTCAAACAAAACGTATTTAAACGATCAAAAAGACTTTGGTATTGAGACGTATGCCGGACGAAATATTTGGTTTGGTGTTCGTGAATTCGCAATGGGTGCAGCCTTAAATGGGATGGCACTTCATGGTGGCGTGAAAGTTTTTGGAGCAACATTTTTTGTTTTCTCGGATTATCTTCGCCCAGCCATTCGTTTGGCAGCATTAATGAAATTACCAGTCACTTATGTTTTTACACATGACAGCATTGCCGTTGGAGAAGATGGTCCAACACACGAACCGGTAGAACAGCTTGCTTCGTTCCGGGCAATGCCGGGACTGTCTATTATTCGACCGGCTGATGCCGGAGAAACAACAGCAGCGTGGCGCCTCGCTTTAGAAAGCAAAGACCATCCGACGATGCTTGTATTAACTCGCCAAGACTTGCCAACCATCCATGATGATTCTAACTACGCTTATGAGCAAGTGAAACGCGGTGCATACACGGTAGCCAAAGCGAAAAAAGAAGCAGATGGTTTACTGCTTGCCTCAGGTTCAGAAGTAGCTCTTGCAATAGAAGCACAACAAGCTTTGGAAGCAGAAAACATTTTCGTTTCGGTTGTCAGTATGCCATCATGGGATCTTTTCGAAGCACAGTCGCTTGAATATAAAAACTCTGTCCTGCCAAAAGAAACAACGGTCCGGCTTGCCATTGAAATGGGTTCTTCCATTGGATGGCGCGAATACGTTGGAGAAAAAGGCCAAGTAATTGGGATTGACCAATTTGGTGCCTCAGCCCCGATGAATGTGCTGCTAAAGGAATACGGATTTACCGTTTCAAATGTTGTTTCCGCATTTAAAACAATGCTCGAAAAAACTAAAAAGCCGCTTACGACTGTTTAAATAAGAAAAAGAAAGAGGAAGAGAAAATGAAGTTTTTTTTAGATACAGCAAATGTGCAGGAAATAAAACGAATTGTTAAACTGGGACTGGTTGACGGTGTAACAACGAACCCGTCCATTATTGCAAAAGAAGGCGTAGAATTTAAAACAAGAATTCAAGAGATTTGTTCAATGGTTCCAGGACCGGTTAGTGCCGAAGTTATTGGACTGACAGTAGAAGAAATGGTGAATGAAGGCCGCGAGATTGCCAAATGGTCAGATAATATTGTCGTGAAGATCCCTATGACTGAAGCTGGTCTTGAAGCGGTTTACATGTTGTCACAAGAAAATATAAAAACAAATGTGACCCTAGGCGTCCAGGACCTCCGCCTCGCCCAGCG
>JAPSKG010000045.1:0-9212 GCA_031177795.1 Domibacillus sp. | reverse complement strand
AAAACAAATGTGACCCTTGTTTTCACAGAAGCACAAGGCTTAATGGCCGCCAAAGCAGGAGCAACGTATATCAGTCCCTTTATTGGACGTTTAGATGATATCGGAGTAGAAGGACTGTCTTTGATTCGCAATTTAAAAATCATTTTGGATAATTACCGCCTGAAAACGGAAATCATTGCAGCGAGTGTTCGAAACCTAGATCATTTAGTTCAAACATCAATTGCAGGTGCTCATATTGCCACTATCCCTGGCAGCCTCCTTCCAAATCTTTGGTCTCATCCACTTACAGATTCAGGAATTGCCACTTTTTTAAGAGATTGGGAGAAGGTTAAAAAAATTAGTCAACGATAAATTCACACAGCCATTAAGCCAAAGAGAAACATATTTTTTCTTTGGCTGACAAGTGGCTTTCAATAAAAATTATAAAAGTTAAGCTTTTCGGTTGGTTCTACGTGATTAACAAACTAGACAGGCCACAAAGTAGATTGACGAAAATATAGCATCATGATAAATTAAATATACATTTAATTAGTTTAATAAACAAATTAATCAGTTGATAAATTCGCGGTTTTGAAAGGGTTTACAAAAATACGTTCTAAAAGGAGGAAACAATAATGACAACATTTTTAACGAAAGATTTTTTACTTTATAACCAGACAGCTATTTCTTTATATGAAAAAGCAGTAAAAGATTTGCCTATTTTTGACTTTCATTGCCACCTTGTTCCAAAAGAAATATGGGAAAATAAGCCCTACAAAAATATTACTGAACTATGGCTTGGAGGCGATCATTATAAATGGCGCCTTATGCGCATGCACGGTATTGAAGAAAATCGTATTACCGGTAATGCGAGTGACTGGGAAAAATTTGCGGCTTGGGCAGAAACGGTTCCATACTTAATTGGAAACCCACTTTATCACTGGTCGCATATGGAGCTAAAAACATATTTTGACATCGACAAGCTTTTGACACCTGCAACTGCAAAAGAAATTTGGGAAGAATGCAATAAAAAACTACAGCAGCCAGGATATCAGCCGCGCGATTTTATTAAAAAATCAAATGTGGCATTTGTCGGCACAACAGACGATCCTGTATCTGATCTACGATATCACGCATTGTTACAACAGAATCGTTCATTCCAAACTGTCGTGGCTCCGACCTTCCGGCCGGATGGGGCAATTTTAATCGAACGTTCTACTTTTGTCGCTTGGCTTGCAAAGCTGTCCGACGCTTCGGGCATAAAAGTAGAAACATTTTCAGATCTTTTAGCTGGTTTAAAACAGCGTGTTGATTTTTTCCATGAACACGGAGGACGTGCGTCTGACCATGATGTGCAGAAAATGGTGTACCGTGAAACAACAAAAGAAGAAGCGGAAAAAGTTTTTATGAAACGGCTAAATGACGAGGACCTCACGGAAGAAGACCTTCTTCGCTATCGCTCTTTCCTAATGAAGGAACTGGGAAAAATGTACAATGAAAAAAAATGGGTGATGCAGCTTCATATGGGAGCAATGCGCAGCAATAATACACCGATGAAAGAAAAGATTGGCCCGGATACTGGATTTGATTCGCCGGGAGATGGAGATGTGGCAGAAGGGTTGTCCCGGTTCCTTGATGCATTAGAAGCAAATGGATCGTTACCAAGAACCGTGTTATTTAACTTGAATCCAAAAGATAATGCAGTTATCGCCGGCATGACAGGCAATTTTTATGAAGCAGGAGTGCCTGGCAAAATTCAATTCGGCTCCGCTTGGTGGTTTAATGACCACCTTGACGGAATGGAACAGCAAATGAAAGCACTGGCAAATGTAGGTATGCTAAGCCACTTTATCGGCATGCTGACAGATTCCCGCAGTTTTATTTCTTATGAACGCCATGATTATTTCCGCCGTATTGTGTGCAATATTTTGGGAGAGTGGGCAGAACAGGGGAAAGCCGTTAATGATTTAGATTTTTTAGCGCAAATGGTGCGCAACATAGGATATGAAAATGCCAGACGATACTTTTTAGATCGCCAAGGAGGAACAAACAATGGGAATTCTGCAGGAACTTCTAAAGGACATTCCAATCCCGAAAATGCTGAAAGTAAAACAGCAGTTTGATACTAAACAGATTGATAATTTAAAGGAAGCGTTAAATGAAAAACTGCAAGAGGAAAAAATCGCATCACTAGTCAAGCCAGGGATGTCGGTTGCTGTTGCAGTCGGCAGCCGCGGTGTTGACCGTATTGTAGAGATCACAGCCACTACCATCGCTTTTTTAAAAGAACTTGGAGCTGAGCCGTTTATTGTACCGAGTATGGGCAGCCATGGCGGCGCAACAGCAGAAGGCCAAACGGAAGTGTTGAAGCATCTTGGCATTACAGAGGAAAGCACCGGCGCTCCGATCCGTTCGACGATGGACGTCGTGAAACTCGGCGAACTGGAAAACGGGCTTCCGGTTTATGTAGACAAATATGCGTCGGAAGCGGATGGAATTGTTGTTATCAACCGGATCAAACCGCATACCGCCTTTCGCGGTCCTGTTGAAAGCGGCATGATGAAAATGATCAGCATAGGCCTCGGCAAACAAAAAGGAGCTGAAGCATGCCACCAGATGGGATTTAAATATATGGCGGAAAACGTGCCAGCAATGGCAAAAATTATCATGGATGTTCGCCCATTTTTATTTGGTGTTGCAACAGTAGAAAACGCATTTGATAAAGCGATGATTGTCGACGTTCTAACAAAACAAGACATTCTTAAAAATGAAAAAGATTTGCAAGCGAAAGCGAAAGACATGCTGCCGAAACTGTTTTTTGATCAAATTGACGTGCTTGTTATTGATGAAATTGGCAAAAACATCAGCGGCGACGGCATGGATCCAAATATCACCGGGCGTTTCCCAACACCATACGCAACAGGCGGGCCGGACGTCAGTAAAATGGTGGTGCTTGATTTAACTCATGAAACAGAAGGAAATGCAAACGGGGTTGGCACAGCCGATTTTACTACCCAGCGGCTTGTGGACAAGATGGACCATGAAGTAACGTATGCGAACGGCCTGACTTCAACAGTTTGTGCCCCAACGAAAATCGCCACAACGCTTTCCAATGACCGGGAAGCGATTAAAGCGGCGATTAAAACTTGCAACATTTTAGATTTTACGACGGTCAAGATGGTGCGTATAAAAAACACGCTTGAAATAAGTGAAATAGAAGTTTCTGAAGCATTGCTTCCGTACGTTCAAAACCATCCTCAGCTTGAAATCGTAACAGAGCCAGCGAATTGGGATTTTAACGAAGAAGGAAACTTGGCTTAATACAAAGGAGGAAAAAAAATGAATACATTATTTGATTTAAGCGGAAAAACAGCAGTTGCTATAGGTGGAAATAGTGTTCTTGGTGCTGCGATGGCAAAAGGGCTAGCGGCTCATGGAGCAAAAATCGCCATTGTGGGACGAAACCTGGAAAAAGCAAACGAAGTGGTAAAAGAAATTGAAGAAATGGGTGGAGAAGCAAAAGCATTTCAAGCGGACGTTGTTTCGAAACAAGCACTTGAGCAAGCAGCAACAGATATTGAAGAATGGGCGGGCGGATGGGACATCCTTTTGAATGCACCAGGCAAAAACAGCACAACACCATTTTTCGATTTGAAAATGGACGAGTGGGATGACATCATGGATGTAAATTTAAAAGGGATTGTGGTGACATGCCAAATTTTTGCCAAGAGAATGATTGAGCAAAAACGGACAGGAAGCATCATTAATATTTCATCTGTTTCTTCAACAACTCCTTTATCAAAAGTGTTCACATACTCTGTTTCAAAAGCGGCTCTTAATAGTGTTACCCAATATTTGGCGCGTGAGTTTGCTACAGATGGAATTCGAGTAAACGCAATTATTCCAGGATTTTTCCCAGCAGAACAAAACCGCAAAATTTTAAGTGAAGAACGCACCACTTCGATTATGAACCACACACCTATGCAGCGTTTTGGCAGTCCAGATGAATTGCAGGGGGCAGCTGTATTTTTAGCCTCAGACAAAGCATCCAGCTTTGTAACAGGCACGATGGTCCGCGTTGATGGCGGATTTGGCAGCATGACGATTTAACAGAAAGGATGAATCATCATGGTAGAGGAAAAATACGGGAAACTGCAGGCGATTCTCCGAGACATGGAATCAGTTGTTGTCGCTTTCTCAGGAGGGGTAGACAGTACATTTTTGTTAAAAGCAGCTGTGGAAACACTGGGAGAAAAAAATGTGCTGGGGGTAACGGCAGATTCGGAAACGTATCCGTCGAGCGAGCTTGAAGAAGCGCGCCGTCTTGCTGAACAAATCGGCGTTCGTCACCTTGTTATTGAAACGTCAGAGCTTGCGATTCCAGGCTACACGGAAAATAACAAAAATCGCTGCTATTTTTGCAAAAGCAGTTTATTTGACCACTTGGTTCCAGTCTTGGGTGAGCAAGGATTTCAAAACATTGTTTACGGGGTTATTGCAGACGACATAAAGGAATTCCGTCCTGGCATGAGAGCAGCTAAAGAAAAAGGAATTCGCGGCCCCTTGCAGGAAGCAAATTTGTTTAAAGAAGAGATTCGTGTTCTTTCCCGCCGATTTCATCTTCCAACATGGGACAAGCCGTCTTTTGCTTGCTTGTCTTCGCGTATTGCTTACGGAGAAACTATTACAAAAGAAAAGTTAACAAAAATAGAAAAATCCGAAGCGTATCTGAAATCACTTTCTATTCGTCAAGTGCGTGTAAGGACACATGGGGATACTGCCCGGATCGAAGTAGAACCGGTTGATATGCCTCTTGTGCTTCAATACCATACAGCGATTGACAAGAGGCTCAAGCAGTTTGGATACAAATATGTTTCACTTGATCTTGCCGGCTATACAAGCGGCAGCATGAATAAATCGCTCGCAAAGGAAGAAACGTTATGACTAAAATGTATGTAATTGGCCTCGATATAGGCACGACCAGTGTGAAAGCTGTTGTTTTTGACCGGCATGGAAAAGTAATTGCGGAAACCGAGCAGTTAAACAAGTCTTTTTACCCGGCACCAGGGTTTGTTGAACAAGATCCGGAGGTACTTGTTTCCGCTTCTGTTTTTGTATTGAAAGCCGTAATAGAACAAGCTGCTATTTCCGCTGACCAAATTTTCTCTGTCGGTTTTTCCTGTGCTATGCATTCCCTCATTTGTGTCGATGAAAATGGCCATGCACTATCACGCGCAATGATTTGGGCTGACGGGCGCAGCAGCGATCAGGCAGAACGCCTCTTAAAAGAGCAGGGTCTTTCTTTTTATGAAAAAACGGGCACACCTATCCACCCAATGTCGCCTTTAACAAAAATGGTTTGGATGAATGAAACAGACTACGCGCCTTTTAAAAAAGCGGCCTCCTTTATGTCTATCAAGGAATATCTTTTATTTCAATGGTTTAATCAGCGGGTTGTAGATTATTCAATGGCTTCTGCTACAGGCTTGTTTAATGGCAAAACACTCACCTGGGATGAAGAGATTTTAACGTTTGTAAACGTAAAAAAAAGTCAGTTGTCTACTCCTGTTCCACCGACGTATGTAATGACCGGCCTGCACCACATCATAGCAGATTATATCGGCATTTCGCCTGACTTGCCATTTGTTATCGGAGCTGCAGACGGGCAGCTGGCAAACTTGGGAAGCGGAGCGATTTTACCAGGGGAAGTGGCCATCACAGCTGGCACAAGCGGAGCTGTACGGCAATGGGCTAAGCATTTTCGGGCCAGTGAAAAACACGAAACGTTTTGCTATATGTTCACAGAAAACACTTCAATTATTGGCGGTCCAACTAATAATGGAGGAATCGCCCTGGAGTGGCTGAAAAAAACGCTGAACTATTCTGGAACATATGACGAATTTACTGAGGAAGCTGCCCGAATCAAACCGGGTGCTGATGATCTCCTTTTTTTGCCGTACATTAACGGTGAGCGGGCGCCGCTTTGGAATCAAAAAGCGCGCGGAACGTTTTTTGGCTTATCCATTACCCATGAGCACGCCCATTTTGTCCGGGCAGTGCTTGAAGGCATTACCTTTAATTTATATCAAATTGCTGAAGCGCTGGAGCAGCTTGCCGGCCCTTCTGAAAAAATTTATGTAAATGGCGGCTTGGCGCGTTCGCCAATTTGGACTCAAATGCTAGCTGACATTTTTGGCAAAAAGGTGTATATGTCGGAGAGCCATCACAGCGCAGCATGGGGAGCGGCTTGGACTGCGCTCGTTGCACTGGGTGAAGCCAATTCTTTTCAAGAAATTAAGGAAAACGTTCCTTTAGGTGAAGTAGTAGAGCCGAATATGGAGCGCCATGCCGAGTACCAATCTATATATGAAAAATATGTCCGCTTAACGGTAGATACAGCAAAGTATTTTTCAGAAAAGGAGAAAAAAAGCTTGCCGACATTTTAGCTCGCGCTGAAAATGGTACGCTATCGGCAGCCAAGGCCAAATTCCTCAACCTAAGAAATGAGAATATGAAGAAATCTAGCTAAATCAGTAAATAAAACAACGTATTATCTTTTAATACAAGAGTTATTAGCGCTTACAAAAATCTTGTTGACGAATATCTTTAAGGATGATATCCTACTACTAGATAAATTAGTTAGTTTACTGAACTAATTAATTTATCTTTTGGAAATTTAAATGAAAAGGCTTTCGGAATTTATGGCCTATAGAAAAATTCAGTTGTTTTCTTGCTAAATAAAGCAAATGAGGTAATTAAAAATTGCAGTAGTTAGTTTAAAACTAGCGTTACAGGTTTTGAAATGGAATGTAAGGACTGCTTAAAAATACTGGGGGAGTAAACAATGGGACAACCGGAAAGAAAGATTAATTTGAATGCAGAGTTGGAGAAAGAAGCAATTCGCCCGTTTGGGATAAGAGACAAATTCGGGTATTTGTTTGGTGATTTTGGCAATGATTTCTTTTTTATACTTGTAAGTGCCTTCCTTATGGTTTTTTATACAGATATATTTCATATTAGCGCGGCAACAGTTGGTGTCCTTTTTTTAGTAGCACGGTTGTGGGATGCAGTTGCCGATTTTGCCTGGGGACGTTTTATTGATACAAAAAAACCGACTAAACATGGAAAATTTAAACCATGGATTCTTCGAATGTCTGTCCCGCTCGTGATTTCCGGTGTATTAATGTTTGTTCAAATACCCGGCATGTCAGATGGGTTTTATCTTGCCTGGGCTTTTGTCACATATATTGTATGGGGAACCTTATATAGCACAGTTAATATTCCATATGGATCAATGGCTTCTGTAATAACCGCAAATCCTGTTGAACGCACTACGTTATCAACGTGGAGAACAATGGGGGCTATGCTTGCAAGCTTAATTATTAACGTACTTGGACCATTAGTAGTCTTTGTGGACAACAAGATTGATGCAAACCGCATGCTAATGGCAGCCATTGTTTTTGGAATTCTAGCTATAGCCTGCTACATTGCTTGTTATAAGTTGTCAACAGAACGCATTATTGCTTCCGAAAGTGAAAAACAAAAAAGCAATATGGGTAAAACGATGAAAGGCCTTTTGAAAAACAAGCCCTTACTATGGATTCTTGCTGCCTCTCTGATTTTTATGGTCAATACCATGTTAATAGGAGCTGTAAACGTTTACTTGTTTAAAGACTACTTCAGCAATGCTTCTGCACTAAGCTTGGTTGGCTTAGTACAAACTGTGGCTGTCTTTCTTGCAATCCCATTGGTAAAACCTATGGTATCTAAATTTGGCAAAAAAGAAACAGCAGCAATAGGAATGGCTGTTGCAAGTATCGTTTACTTTGTTTTATATTTCTTAAAAGATTTAACGGCGATAGAATTTGTTGCCGTGTCCGCTGTAGGAATGTTTGGGTTTGCGTTTTTTAATTTAGTTGTTTGGGCTTTTGTAACCGATGTTATTGACTATCATGAATATGTAACCGGTTTAAGAGAAGACGCAACTGTTTATTCAATTTATTCAATGTCCCGTAAAATAGGTCAAGCTGTTGCGGGCGGAGTAGGCGGTTTTGCTATTGCAGCTGTTGGATATGATGCAACACGATCAGCTCAATCACTAGAAGCACTTAATGGTATTCATGCACTTGCCACCTTAGTTCCTGCTGTCATTTATGCTTTAATTTTCTTGATTCTAGTTTTCCTTTACCCTTTGAACAAGAAAAAGACAATACAGCTTGCTGCTGATTTAGCGGAAAAAAGAAAAATCAAGTGAGCAATTAAAAAAAGAAGGAGATAAATGAGAGTTGTGCTACATACACTATCTCCTTTTTTAATCATCGCTTTTATATTTTCAACTGCACCATTACTAAATGGTCATAAAAAATAAAAGAGGGCGAAAAATAGAGTTAGGTTTTAATTAACGGAAAATCAATCAATACTCAATTTAATTAGTTTGTTTAGTTTACAAATAAAATAGTTTGATAATTCATTTCCTTTATTTCTTAGAAGAAGATGGATTTCAACATAAAATTGAAAGCGAATACAAAAAGAGCGAAGGAAGTGGTAGCAGTGAAAAGAGAAAAAGAAATCGACTAAATTAGTTGAATTCCTACAATAATATGACTGACTGCTGAGTAGCAAATAGTTTAGAGATCTTTGGATATTCACTATACTTTAGAAAAGAGGAATTTTTATGAAAGCAACTTCCATTGTTACAACAGCCTCAGCAAATAATTTTATAAACCGTTCCAGGTTATGGCAAATTGGATTTTTTGCGCTCAACAATACAGCAACTAACCTATATATGTTCGTCATGGCTTTTGTTTCATATTACGCAACAGGTCTTGCTGGTTTGACGGTTGTTATAGTGAGTACCCTTTTGACAGCAATGCGTATTTTTGACGGAATTACAGATCCAATCATTGGTTACTTTATCGACAAAACAGAATCAAAATTTGGAAAATTTCGGCCTTTTATCATTCTCGGTAACGTAATCCTGGCAGCCTCAGTCCTTGTATTATTCAATTTCACTCACATGGTTCCAGAAAAATTCCGTCTTCTTTTCTTTGTTTTGGTTTACGCTGTTCATATTATTGGCTACACGTTTCAAACGGCCTGTACCAAAGCGGCACAAACTGTTTTGACGAATGATCCGAAACAGCGTCCAATTTTCTCAGCGTTTGATGCAACATACAACACGATTTTATTTGTCGGGGGTCAGTTTTTTATTGCATCAATTCTTGTGCCAAAGC
>JAPSKG010000044.1 GCA_031177795.1 Domibacillus sp. | reverse complement strand
GAGATTGGTACGGAAACGGCTTCAGACACTGCCTGGATAACAGGCGCCGTCCGGCTAATTTCGTCTTTTTCAGAAACAGGCGTGTAGCCCGGGCGGGTGGATTCTCCACCAATGTCAATGATATGCGCCCCCTCTTCCTTCATTTGAATGGCGCGATGTACAGCGGTTGTTATTTCATCGTATCGCCCTCCATCTGAAAATGAATCAGGTGTTGTATTTAAAATACCCATTACGTGTGTTGTGTTATAAAAATTCAAAGAGTATTTTCCGGCCTTCATTATTTACATCACTCCTTTTATTACAGAAACTACCGGCAACTAACAAAATTAAGCTGCCGTTTTTGAGAAATCCATTTTTCACGCCCTGTTTATTAAAAAATTGAATCTGTTTTTTATTTTAGCACGAAAAAAAGCCAGACTGCGTATAGCAGTCTGGCTAGAGCTAATTAATCAAATTGGTAAAGCGGTGTGCTCAAGTAACGTTCTCCGTTTGAAGGGATAATCGCTAATACTTTTTTGCCTTTGCCAAGTTTTTCAGCAACTTGGATGGCAGCAGCAACCGCAGCGCCTGAAGAAATACCTGCAAGAATTCCTTCTTCACGGGCAACACGGCGCGCTGTTTCAAACGCAGTATCGTTATCGATTTGAATTACTTCATCATAAATTTTCGTGTCAAGAATTGCTGGAACAAATCCTGCGCCGATTCCTTGAATTTTATGTGGACCCGGCTTACCGCCTGAAAGAACCGGTGAATCTTTTGGCTCAACAGCGAAAATCTTTGCATTTGGCCATTTTTCTTTGATTACTTGGCCTGCACCAGTAATGGTACCGCCAGTACCGATTCCCGATACAAAAGCATCCAGTTCATCAAATTGCTCAGCAATTTCTTTTCCTGTTGTGCGTCGGTGGATTTCAGGGTTTGCTTCGTTTTCAAACTGCTGCGGCAAGAAATAACCATTTTCTTCTGCAAGTTCTTTTGCTTTGCGAATTGCGCCGCCCATGCCTTCAGGACCTGGTGTTAAAACAAGTTCCGCCCCATATGCACGAAGCAAGTTACGGCGCTCCATGCTCATTGTTTCAGGCATAACAAGAATTGCTTTGTAACCTTTAGCTGCTGCAATCATCGCTAATCCAATTCCTGTGTTGCCGCTTGTTGGCTCGATTAATGTACCGCCCGGCTTCAGGTTGCCGTTTTCTTCTGCTGCTTCAATCATTGCAAGAGCAATACGGTCTTTTACACTGCTTCCTGGGTTCATGTACTCAAGTTTTACGTAAATATCTGCACTGTTTTCGTTTGTAACATTGTTTAATTTCACGACCGGTGTTTGGCCGACTAATTCTGCTACTGAGTTTGCTACGCGTACCATTGATTTTTTACCTCCATTTGAATGCCGAGTATTTTAATTGGTTATATCAAATTTACCATTTTCTATTTGAGAAGTCAATTAATTTTGGGCACTTTGATTTAAATTCGAGATAAAAATAAAAAACCCTGCCTGTATAGGCATGGTTTTTTTATTTTAAGCTTCTTGATTTAATTGTTCTAGCTCTTCTTTAGAAAACACGTACTTTTCATTGCAAAAGTGACACTGTGTTTCTGCGCCGCCATCTTCTTCAATCATTTCTTGAATTTCTTGTTTCCCTAAACTAACGATTGCATCCCCAAATCTTTCTTTAGAGCATGTGCAAAGAAATTGAACCGGCATGTTCTCTAAAAATTTCACATTTTCTTCTCCAAGGATATACGTTAAAATTTGCTCTGGCGTCAGCCCGCGCTCAATCAATTTAGAGATAGGCTCCATAGTGGAAATACGCTGTTCTAAAATTTCAATTGTTGCTTCATCTGTATTTGGCATAAGCTGAATGATAAAACCGCCCGCTGCAAGAATCGTGTTATCAGGATTTACAAGCACACCTACTCCGACTGACGAAGGCACTTGCTCGGATACAGCAAAATAATACGTAAAGTCTTCTCCAAGTTCACCTGATACAATAGGGGTTTGGCCGCTGAAGTTTTCCCGAAGGCCCAGGTCCTTTGTAACAGTCAGCATTCCCTCTGTTCCAACTGCCCGGCGCACGTCAAGTTTGCCTTGTTCATTTAAATCAAAGTGAGTTTGCGGGTGTGTGATATAGCCGCGAACGTTTCCATGAGCATCACTATCCACAAGAATCGGCCCGGCTTTTCCGTTACCTTCAATTTTTACAGTGATTTTTTCTTTTCCTTTCATCATAGCACCCATCATAACACCAGCTGTCATTGAGCGCCCAAGCGCAGCTGAAGCTGTTGGCCAGGAGCCGTGTCTTCTTTGCGCTTCACCAATTGTTTTCGTTGTATCTACTGCATAAGCACGAACCTGTCCATCAAATGCCAGTGCTTTTACCAAATAATCGCTCATCCCTATCTTCCTTTCATACATTTCGTTTATAAATTAATAAAAGACCTTTTAATGTTAAATCGGGATCAACCACATCAATCATGCTGCATTCATCTGCTATAAGACTTGCTAATCCGCCTGTTGCAATCACGGTAGGTTCTGCATTGGATTCTTTTTTGATACGACTGACAATTCCTTCAACCTGTCCTACATACCCGTATAAAATGCCTGCCTGCATAGCAGAAACCGTGTTTTTCCCAACAACTGATTCCGGCCGTGTTATTTCAATTCGGGGCAGCTTAGATGCCCTTGTGTAAAGCGCTTCTGTGGAAATTCCTATTCCCGGTGCAATTAAACCGCCCATATAGTGATTTTGTTCATCAATGTAGCAGTAAGTGGTGGCTGTACCGAAATCAACAACAATAAGCGGAGAGCCGTATTCATGAATGGCCGCAACGGCATTTACAATCCTGTCTGCTCCTACTTCTCGCGGATTTTCATATTTAATATTCAATCCATTTTTCACACCCGGACCAACAACAAGCGGCTTTACATGAAAATATTTTTCACACATACGCTCAAGCGCAGCCATAATAGGCGGAACAACCGATGAAATAATCACGCCTTCAATTTGCTCAAACTGCAAGCCGTCATATTGAAACAAATTCTTAATTATCATGCCGTATTCGTCTTCCGTTTTATTCCGGTTTGTTTCAATGCGCCAGTGATGTTTTAATTTTTCCCCTTCATATACACCTAGTACTGTGTTTGTATTCCCTACATCTAGTACAAAAATCACCTTCACCACACCTGTCCGTCTAATTTTCGTGTTTTATCATAACATACCCTCTTTAAAAAGAAGAGAAAAGACGCCCGAAAATATATCTTTCGGACGTCTTTTGGATTATGCGTTTGGCCCGCCATTGTTTGGAGGGTTTTTCAAATCATCACGTACGTCAGATCCACCTGCTTGGCTGTCTGGCAAGTTTGTAGTTTCTGTCGCTGGGGTTCTTTCCGTTCCGCTTGTTTCTCCTGCCGGCGATGTATTGTCTGCCGGTGCAGACTTGCTATTGTCACTGTAGTCGCGTTCAGGCAAAGTACCGTGATCAGATAAATGCTTGATTTGCGCTGCATCGAGCGTTTCAATATCAAGAAGCGTATTTGCGATAAGCTCAAGCTTATCACGGTTTTCCGTCAAGATTTGTTTGGCTCTTGCATAGCATTCTTTAATAATAGTTTGAATCTCTGTGTCAATTTCATAGGCAATCCGGTCAGAATAATTTTGTTCGCTGTTAAAGTCGCGTCCTAAGAATACTTGCCCCTGTGATTGTCCAAATTGAAGAGGCCCAAGCTTATCACTCATCCCAAATTCTGTTACCATGCGACGGGCAATGCCTGTTGCACGCTGGAAGTCGTTATGGGCACCTGTTGATACTTCACCGAAGATAATGTCTTCTGCCACACGGCCGCCAAGAAGGCCAGTAATTTTATCAAGAAGTTCAGGCTTTGTCATAAAGTAGCGGTCTTCTTTAGGCAGCATAACGGCATAGCCGCCTGCCTGGCCCCGCGGTACGATGGTTACTTTATGCACCATTTCTGCTTCATCAAGCACAAGACCAATAACAGTGTGTCCAGCTTCGTGAAAAGCCACAATTTTCCGCTCTTTTTTGGAAATAACGCGACTTTTCTTTGCAGGACCTGCAATTACACGGTCTGTTGCTTCGTCTACATCAGACATATCAATTTTCTTTTTATCAGCACGAGCAGCAACAAGTGCTGCTTCATTTAACAGGTTTTCAAGATCTGCACCTGAAAACCCTGGAGTACGCTGGGCAATTGCTTTTAAATCCACAGATTCGTGAAGCGGCTTGTTTCGTGCATGAACACGAAGAACAGCTTCGCGACCTGTTACATCCGGGCGGTCAACCGTAATTTGGCGGTCAAAGCGGCCTGGTCGAAGAAGTGCCGGATCCAAAATGTCTGCGCGGTTAGTAGCCGCAATCATAATGATTCCCTCATTGGCACTAAATCCATCCATTTCAACAAGGAGCTGATTCAGTGTTTGTTCACGCTCATCATGGCCACCGCCAAGACCCGCGCCACGCTGACGTCCAACTGCATCAATTTCATCAATAAAAATGATACATGGTGAATTTTTCTTCGCGTTTTCAAACAAATCACGGACACGAGACGCCCCGACACCAACAAACATTTCAACAAAGTCCGAACCGCTTATAGAGAAAAACGGCACACCCGCTTCGCCGGCAACAGCTTTTGCAAGCAATGTTTTACCTGTACCTGGAGGTCCCACAAGAAGAACACCTTTTGGAATGCGGGCACCAAGCTCTGAAAACTTACGAGGATCTTTTAAAAATTCAACAACTTCCACAAGTTCTTGCTTTTCTTCATCTGCCCCGGCCACATCGTTAAACCGGACTTTTTTCTTTTCATCGTTATAAAGGCGGGCTTTGCTTTTGCCAAAGTTCATTACCCGGCCTCCGCCGCCGCCTTGTGCTTGATTTAACAAAAAGAAGAAGAAAATAAAAATGATAAGGAATGGGATGATTGTCGTGAAAAACTGAACCCACCCGCTTGTTTCTTTTGCCGGAAGAATTTCCACTTCCGCATTTTGAGCTGCTTCGTTAATCTGGTTTAGCATGGTGTCATTGCCTGTTACGTAAGTAACAAACACTTCACCTTCTTCTGCCCCTTTCAGCTCACCGCGTATTTCGTATACATTACGCTCCGGCTGCATAGTAAAGGCTTCAACGTCATCTTGTTCAAGATACGTTAAAAATTCATTATAGGTAATATTATTTGTTGGTGCGTTATTGTTGTTGAAATAACTGACAACACCAATAATTACGAGAAAAACAAGTAAATAAAATATAGTGTAGCGAAAAATTCTGTTCATCCCTTACCTCCTCCCGAGAAAAACTGACTATATGCAATGTTATCATACAAAAAGTTGGTGTTACAACTATTTGAACCTTCTTTTAGCCTACTCATTCAGCTTCGTTATCCCTCTTCAGCTGCTGTGTAAATTTCCGGTTTTAAAACACCGATGTATGGAAGATTGCGGTAACGCTCTGCGTAATCAAGCCCATATCCTACAACAAATGCATCCGGAACAGTAAAGCCAATTGTGTCTGCTTGAATCTTTGCTTTGCGCCCAGTTGGCTTATCAAGAAGCGTGACAATTTTCACAGATTTTGCTTTTCGATAGTGAAAAAGTTCTGCAAGATAACTGAGCGTTAATCCGCTGTCTATAATATCTTCGACAATGATCACGTCTCGTCCTTCTACAGATGTGTCTAAATCTTTTACTATTTTTACTTCACCGGATGAAACCGTAGACGCTCCGTAGCTTGACACATCCATAAAGTCTATTTCAAGGTGTGTATCGACACGCTTGATTAAGTCCGACATAAACGGCATGGCCCCTTTAAGCACACAAACAAAAAGCGGGAACCGATCCTGGTACTCCTCTGTTAACTCTGCCCCAAGCTGCTTTACTTTTTCTTGTATTTCTTCTTCTGAAATTAAAATTTCTTCAATATCGTTACGTAACAATAAAGTTTCCTCCCAAAAATAATTGGTTCATTCCTTTTCATAAATCAACAGCATCGGCCCTCCACCTTCATGAACCGATTTACGAATGCCGGGCACCCAAAGCACCGTTCCTTCCGCATCTGTCACGATTGGCATCGTGCTTCTATACGCAAGCGGAACTTTTTCATCGATAAACAATCGGGCGATTTTTTTTGAACCGACCATTCCTTTCAGCTGAATCCTGTCTCCTTCCTGCAATGTCCTGATGCAAATAGGTAAACGGGCATCACGCTTTAAATAAAAACATTCTGCACCTGCTGGGCTTTCCCCATGAGCACTAATTGTAAATGTGCCTTTTCCCTGCCAGTCGACACGGTCACCTTCTAAAAGAAAAAAGGGGCCTGACGACTGCTTTTCACTGTTTGTTTCATAAGTAAACAAACAATGATCTCCAATTTTGATGACAGAAAGACCGGATGGGAGATTTAATTTCCCTGATGGGGCAGGTGATTGGAGCAGCTGTAAAGTTTGTTGAATATGTAGAAAAGAAAACGCTGTTTTTCCATGATAAAGATAGTTTAATATTAGATGAATTGCCCTTCTTTGTAAAGGAATAGGCACCTTTACAAAGGGATCCGTTTCAAGCGTTACTTCACTTTGTTTCCAAGTAGTGATTTTCTGGATTTCTTCTTGAGCAAGGTTTTTTAAAAAAGCTTCATCTTCTTGTCTTTCTTCTGCAAAACGCTGAATATGTGCGGGTGCTTTTGGATTTTCTTTTTTCAAAAATGGAAGGATCGAATGCCGAAATCGATTTCGGGTATAGTCAGGCTTTTTATTGCTTGGGTCTTCTCGATAAGAAAGATCATGATTACGGCAATACGTTAAAATTTCTTCCTTTGTAACAGACAAAAAAGGACGAATAATCCATTTTTCTGCAAGCGGCCGGATAAACGGAATTCCTGTATGGGTATGTCCTCCGCGAGCAAGCTGCATTAAAACTGTTTCCATTTGATCGTCTGCATGGTGCGCTGTTGCAAGCTTATTGGCTCCCAGCTTGTCCATTTCTTCTTTTAAAAATGTATAGCGAACGTGCCGGGCAGCTTCTTGAATGCCCATTTTTAAATAAGCTGCCGCTTTTCCAGCGTCCACTTGTCCTCCTGAAAAAGAAATGGAATGCTTTTGGCAAAACGATTGGACAAAAAGCAAGTCTTCATAAGATTCTTTTCCTCTAAGCATGTGATCAATATGGATGGCACTAACTGAAATACCCAGCGACGATTGGTTTTCAGCTAAAAAATGCAAAAGCGCCATTGAGTCTGCTCCACCTGACACTGCCACCGCAATAAAATCGCCTCGCTCAATCATTTTTCTCTTACTTATAAATTTTTTTACTGTTTCTTCAAAAAGATGCAAACCAACCGCTCCGCTTCTCACTCTTTTCTTTTAGTGTAACAAAAACATCACAAAGATGATGGCAAAAGCACCTGCAAACACCACCCATTTTTTTGATGACTTTTTTGGTTTCCTTTTTCTTGTAGGCGTTTTTTTCCCTGTAATGCAATAAAGAAGATCTTTTTTCATTAATTGAGCATCATGATACTCGCTGCGTATTGCTTTTTTTAAAACAGGACCCGCTAAGCAAAGAACCGGAGACGAATCAATAATCCCCGCTAACTTTTCCACATCTCCCAGCGCTTCCTGAGTGCGTTTTTTTTCTACAAGAGCAGCTGTTAGCACAGCTACCGCAAATAAATCATAGGATGGTTCGGCTTTTCTTGTCCCAGCCTGCCATGCAGCCCGGTCATACAAAGATGTGTATTCTTTTACAGACCGACCTTGTTTTGTAATGCCCCCCATGTCCACTGCCCGGATTTTGTGGCTTGAGTCCGCTACGATAAAATTTTCCGGCTTTAAATCGCCCATTATTTTACTTGCCTGGTGAAGCGGTCCTAGAAAATCAAGGAGCCGAATCAGCAAAACAAATGCCCATTCTTTTTTTTTGTTTATCATAAATGTATGAAGCATGGGGCCGGAAATATACTCCATAATGTAAAAAGGATAAATCCTCCCTTCTTTTTCTGCATCGTCGGCTTCAATGAAAAAAGGGCCGGGAGAAGTTCCCCTGACCCGTTCGAGTGATTTCAACGTATTGGTCTCAGAAGCAACAGAAGCCGAATCCGCAAATTTTAAAGCGGCCTGCCCAATTGCTCCAGTGACGAGATAAACGATCCCATTCGCCCCGCGGCCGATTTCTCGTTCTACACGCCACATATGTCCCGTCCATTTCCCTCGTATCACGTCGCCGGGTATTGGTTCATATCGTTTTTTCATCGTATTCATCCATTTCAAGAAACGAAGACAAAGATTGTCTGATTGCCGGCCCTGTCGGTGTAATTCCGCCTGATACAAGATGCGGAAAAGAATCTGCCAGTTTTTTCGAATCAGAAGTCCAGCCAATGCGCTCTTCTGCGGCGCTGTATTTCCCGGGAAACGTCCAAAGAGAAAAAGAAGATGGGCCAATCCTCGATTGCATTGTAACAGCCAAATCATAAAGAGCTTCTTTTACTGCAGGAAGCTTTAGCTTCATACTGGCACTCATATCTGTCAATACCAGCAGTTCTAGTGCAGCTTCTTCACTTATATCTTCCACTTTTTCTGCAATTTCACTTCTTGTTTCCGGAGGCAACGATTCCACAGTAGTTTCTTTGTTTAAAATACCTCGCAGCTCCTCATTAATGATGCTATAAATGGTGCCTGTCATTGCTTGTCTCGTTACATTTACAACCGTTTCCGATAAGGATGCAGCTTTCACAATCCGACTTTCACCGCCGCCCGCCGTTGCAATAGCGTTTATTTCCTCCAGTCCTGCTCCATTTTGAATATCATCAACAATTCCAATCACATTAACAGTAATTCCTCTGCGACGGGCGAAAGCGGCCATCATTACTGGATCTTCTCCTGTGTTCGAACAGCCGTCCGTTAATAAAAGCAACTGTTTAATTGTTCCTGCCTTCATGATCGTTTCCGCCTTTCATTCGTTTTCTTCATGTTCGACGGAAAACAAACATTTTATACAGCTCTGCGGCGTGCAGGCCGTTTTTTCTTTTTCTCGGACGGCTCAATATCATAGACTGGAATTGCTGCCCACTCAGGCAGATTATGTTCAATCCGCGCTACGCACAAAGTCATATCATCTTTTATTTCGTTGGACTGTGTCCGGATCACTTCATCCATTAATAAATCAGCAAATGCTTGCGGGTCATTTGTTTCAATAGATTTGATTTTTCGTTTCATCCAGAGTTCCGCGTTTTCAATAAAATCCGGCCCTTCAAAAACACCGTCACTCATTGTA
Source organism: Domibacillus sp. (assembly GCA_031177795.1). GTDB lineage: Bacteria > Bacillota > Bacilli > Bacillales > Domibacillaceae > Domibacillus. The sequence continues at coordinate 2,654 of JAPSKG010000044.1, read as the reverse complement.
ATCAGCAAGTCACCCGATTTCAACTGCTCCTGCACGGTTTCTACTTCAAATTGCTGAAAAATACCGATTGGCAAGTTTCCTGCTTCTACTTTCATTACCTGGTCTCCTCGTTTTATAAAGCTTGGAGAAGAACCAACTTTTAAAAATACCGTTCTTGCATCCTGCAAATCAATAATAGCTAAATCAAGCGTTGAAAACACTTCATCATTTGTGCGCAACGACAAAATGGAATTAATAGACTTTACGGCTACTTTTTCTTCAATGCCCGATTGCAGGATTTGTTTTAATAAGCTGATCGTGGCACTGCTTTCATCATGTGCCCGGCTTCCATTGCCCATTCCGTCACTGATGGCCAAAGCAAACTTACCTGTTCCGATCTCAATTGCTGAAAAAGAATCTCCCGACACTAGCCCTCCACCTTTAGCGGCGTGAGCAAACCCAGTCACAACCCGGAATGCTTTTGCGGAACGAAAAACACTTCGAATACCTGAGCCATCTTGCTGCTCATCCACCACGACAATGTATTCATCAAGAAGATCGGATAAAATAGGCGCAATGATTTTTTCGCTTTCTCCGTGCCCCTTTGCATAAGGAATTGTCATTTCGATATCAACTGTTCCCTTTTGAACACTAAATACATCGATATCTGTGATTTCCATGCCAAACGATTCAAGTGCAGTAGTAATTTTTTCTTCCTGTGAAAAATGCGTTTCTTCTTCTTTTTTCATTTCCACAGCAAAATCCCTCATTACTTTTGAAACGCCTTCAAGCTGGTCTGCTACGATTTTACGGCTGTCTCTCATTTGTTGTTTCAGCTTTTTATTTGCCCGATAGTACGTAAGCTGCGAGCGAATTTCTCCTTCTACACGGGCAGGCCGGAAGCAGTACTGTTCTAATTCTTTTGACAAATGCGGCGAAAGTGATTCTTTGCCTGCATCAGCATCTTCTAAAATGTCTTTCATTAACTTGTAAGTTTCATCAAATTGATATGCCCAGCATTGTTCTTTCTTAAAGCAAGTTTGACAGGTTTTTTCTGTAACGCCGCTTAAAAAAAGGTCTACTTCACGTTCTTCTACCTCCAGATGATGTTCTGAACGTGAAAAACTTCCAGCCAAGGCATCAAACAAATCAGAAAACTGCTCCATACGGTCTGCTGTTACGTCTCTTACTTTTCTTAAATACCGTTGTTGTTCCATTGAATGTTCAGCGGTGCCAGGAATTAATTTAGAAATATGGTCTGTCCAGGTTTTAGGTGTTATACAAAGTAAAGCCGCCGCTGCCATTGATTCATAAAACGTTGTCATATTGGTGAAGCTTCCTTCTCCATAAAACCCGGCCAGGACAGTGGCAATCATAAGTCCGGAGATTGCCCCGCCCCTTTTCCACTCTTTAAACAACCCGCCAAGCAAGCCGGCAAAAGCCAGGATACTCATTTCATGAAAATCATTCACTCCGGCTAAGCTTAAAATGAGACCGCTTACCACACCTGCTGCCGACCCAAATGCTGCACCAGATAAAAAGGAAATAGTGGTCACCAAATACCGGGCGGCAACATGATCTGCTTCAATGCCGGCAACCGTCCACCCCACCATTCCAGTTGAAGCAGATGCAAAAACAATAAGAAGGCTTATCCATTCTTCTGTTTTTAATGTGCGAATGCGTCCGGAGAGGGATAAAAAAGGCATGCACTGCATAAAGATAAGCGTCAGTACAAAAGCAAGGGAAGCTTCTACAGCTGCCAGGACCAAATCATATGTGGGTACAAATTCTGGCCCATTAAGAGTATAAGCAAGAACACTTTTTACAGCGAGAATAGTAAAAAACACGAAAAAAGGAACTGGGGCTGTTTCGCCCTTATGAAGTGTCCGGAATAAACGGTGCAAAACAAGAAAACTGAACAATACAGCAAAAGCACTTGCTGAATGCATTGGTGAAATAGAAAAAGCACCTGCGAGCAAAGCCAGGAACACCCGTGGTGCCATTTCCTTTTTTACGACAAACACCGCCGCAAAAAAAGAAAGTGCAAATGGTGACAATTGTGAAAGCAGTAGTGCCCGTCCAAATAAAAAGCCTGCCGGAACAAGCACCCAGCCGCGGTCTAGCAGCACAAAGGCCGTCTTGCCTGCAAATCCTTTACCCCAATCCCGGTCCAGAACAGCTTCTCCTGTTATTCCACGCTCTGCTCTTTGCACAACATTCACTCCTTTTTATTCGATACCGATTAGTATAAAAGATAACAACTCCAAACTTTGTCAAACGAAGGGAAAAAGCAATAAAAATCGTTCGACAAAATTAAAAGAAATATTTATTAAAAATATTGTTGACATTTTTAACGTCTGCATTTATTATAGATTTTGTGCTGTTACAGCAAATTACTTGGCGGTGTAGCTCAGCTGGCTAGAGCGTACGGTTCATACCCGTGAGGTCGGGGGTTCGATCCCCTCCGCCGCTATAAAAATGTACAACTTTTCGGTTGGCAAGCAAAGCTAGTTAAAAAGATTTTTACAACGGCCCCTTGGTCAAGCGGTTAAGACACCGCCCTTTCACGGCGGTAACACGGGTTCGAATCCCGTAGGGGTCATACCAATAAAAAAAGGTTTGGTGAGCAGCTGCTCATCAAACCTTTTTTATTTGCTCCTGCACCTTTTTAAAAA
>JAPSKG010000043.1 GCA_031177795.1 Domibacillus sp. | reverse complement strand
TTCATTAGCGGCATAAGCATTCGGATAAGGGCCGAAATACTTTGCTTTGTCTTTTTTTACTTTCCGGGTAATAATAAGGCGGGGATGCCGTTCGGCAGTCAGCTTAATAAATGGATAGCTTTTATCATCTTTCAGCATGATATTGTATTTAGGGTCGTACTTTTTAATTAAATTTAATTCTAAGATCAGTGCTTCTAAATCTGATGAGGTAATAATGTATTCAAAATCCACGATTTCACTGACTAGCCGGGTCGTTTTAGCATCGTGTGATCCTGTAAAATAAGAACGGACACGGTTTTTCAGCACCTTTGCTTTTCCCACATAAATGACTGTTCCGTGACGGTCTTTCATTAAATAGCATCCGGATTCCTCAGGCAGGAGGGCCAATTTAGCCTGGATTAATTCATTCATAAAATACACCTCTTTTGTACAAAAAAAGCGTCCCGGCAATTCGGGACGCCTCGCATAAATTATGCGTTGCGGTTGATAAGCTCCTCAAGCGCTTCTTTTGGCTGGAAGCCAATTACTTTGTCAACTGGCTGGCCGTCTTTAAAAAGAATGAGTGTTGGAATGCTCATAACTCCATATTCACCAGCAGTTTGCTGGTTTTCATCAACATCAATTTTTACGATTTTTACTTTATCGCTCATTTCTGAATCTAATTCTTCTAGAACTGGAGCAATCATTTTGCACGGCCCGCACCATGGCGCCCAAAAGTCTGCGAGAACAAGCCCGCTTCCTGTTTCATTTGAGAACGTTTCATCTGTTGCTTTTACAATTGCCATGTATAAATACCTCCTAAAGTTTCTGCATGATACGGAAAGTATATCACCGTTTAGGAGTGTACGCTATTTTTTTGCTTAAAACGAAAAATGGCTTTTCTTCAAACGCTTTTTTCTTTTATTTTTTTAAATTCTTCTGTCAGCAAAGGAACAACTTCAAACAAGTCGCCTACAATTCCATAATCCGCGATTTTAAAAATATCGGCTTCCGGGTCTTTGTTAATAGCGACAATTACCTTTGAATTAGACATTCCCGCCAAGTGTTGAATAGCCCCGGAAATACCGCATGCAATATATAAATCAGGTGTAATTACTTTCCCTGTTTGTCCAATTTGCAGCGAGTAGTCGCAATAATCAGCATCACATGCTCCACGTGAAGCTCCAACTGCACCGCCAAGAATGTTTGCCAGTTTTTGCAGCGGCTCAAATCCTTCTTTGCTTTTTACTCCCCGCCCTCCTGCAACCACCACTTTCGCTTCTGCTAAATCCACCCCGCCGGCAGCTTTCCTGACAACTTCCTGAATGACTGTGCGCAAATCCGCAATTGGAACAACAATTGAAGTAACCGCTCCTGAACGCTGTTCATTTTTTTCAAGCGGGGTGATGTTGTTCGGCCTAATGGTCGCCAGGATAACTTTGCTTTCTACTATCACTTTTTCAAAAGCTTTGCCTGAATAAATGGGGCGAGTAAAAACAATTTCGCCATTTTCTTCTTTTACAGAAATGGCATCAGACACTAATCCGGCGTCCCATTTAACCGCCATCCTGGGAGACAAGTCTTTCCCTAGCGCCGTATGTCCCAAAACAATTCCATCTGGCTGCTCTTGTTCCATAACAGCAGTAAGTGCCTGTGCATAACCGTCCGAGGTGTATTGCTCCAGCTTTTTATCTTCAATGATGATTACCCGATCTGCGCCAAAATGAATTAGTTCAACCGCCAGCGGGCTGATAGAACTTCCAGCCAGCACACCGATTACTTCGCCACCTTGTGCTATCGTTTTACCGGCCGAAATTGCTTCAAATGATACGCTTCGAATTTTTCCTTCACGCGTTTCCCCAACTACCAGTATTTTTCTTTTCATTGACAATCCCTCCCTTCATCATTAAATAACTTTAGCTTCTGAACGAAGAAGACGAACAAGTTCTGTTGCCTGGTAAGGTAAATCGCCTTCTAATATCTTCCCGGCTGTTTTTTGGGGCGGCAAAAAAATCTCAATCGTTTTTGTTTTCGGCCATACATCATCTTCTTCTAGTCCTAAATCATCCAAATCCAGCTTTGTGAGGGGTTTTTTCCTTGCTTTCATAATACCCGGCAAAGAGGGATACCGAGGTTCATTTAACCCCTGCTGGCAAGTGGCTAAAATAGGCAGAAAAGTACGAATTAACTCAGAGTCTCCTTCAACATCACGGGTAATCAGCGCATCTTTATTTGTTACAGTAATATTTGTAATGGCTGTAACACATGGAATACCCAATCCTTCAGCTACTCGCGGACCTATTTGCCCGCTTCCGCCGTCGATGGCGACATTGCCAGCTAAAATAAGATCTAATTTTTTATCTTTTAAGTAATCCGTGATAATTTTAGCTATGGTAAATTGATCGGTTTCTTCTAGTTGGTCTTCTATCTGGATTAAAACAGCTTGATCCGCCCCCATCGCTAAAGCCGTGCGCAGCTGCTTTTCAGATTCCTCGCTTCCAACAGTTAAAACGGTTACTTCGCCATTGTGTTTATCCCGCAGTTTAATTGCTTCTTCGATAGCATATTCATCATAAGGATTTATAATAAACTCGGCTTCAGCTTCTTCAATACGGCCATTGACGATGGATATTTTTTCTTCTGTATCAAATGTTCTTTTTAAAAGCACAAAAATATTCATCTTCGTTTTTCCCCCTGATAACGGCTTTTTCCTTTTTCTTAATCAAGCTGCTTTTAACATCCGTCTGTAAAATATGCTCAGCACACAGGGAATATTCTTTTAAAAACAGAAACTACGCCCACTCAGATTTTTCTTCGGGCAAACGGCTGGCTGTGACTATTTATGTCACTCTTTTCTTTTTTCTTCATCAATAAGCACACGGCGCAAAATTTTCCCGACTGCTGTTTTAGGAAGCTCTTTTCGAAATTCGTAAATACGCGGTACTTTGTAAGCGGCAAGCTGGCTTCGGCAATAGTCATCAAGTTCTTTTTCGGTAAGCTTGCTTTCTTCTTTTAATACAACAAAGGCTTTTACCGTTTCTCCACGGTATGGATCCGGCACTCCTACTACAACTGCTTCTTGAACGGCTTCATGTTCGTATAATACTTCTTCCACATCACGCGGATAAACATTAAATCCCCCGGCAATAATTAAATCTTTTTTCCGGTCAACAATGTAGAAGAACCCTTCTTCATCCATGTAGCCGATGTCCCCTGTTAAAAACCACCCGTCTTTAAAGGACTGGGCTGTTTCTTCAGGCCGGTTCCAATACCCTTTCATCACTTGTGGGCCCTTAATAGCAATTTCTCCTTTTTCACCCGGATTCTCCACCGGTTCACCTGTTTCCAAAGATAAAACAACTGCATCCGTATCGGGCCAGGGCACCCCAACACTGCCTTTTTTTCTTTTTCCCCAAATGAAATTTGCGTGTGTTACCGGTGAGGTTTCCGTTAAACCATAGCCCTCCACAAGACTTCCGCCTGTTGCTTTTTCAAACTTCTGCTGTACTTCTACTGGCAGAGGGGCAGAACCGCTTAAGCAAGCGTTGATGGAAGACAAGTTGTATTTGCGAAGGTTAGGATCATTCAACAAACCAATGTAAATAGTTGGTGCACCTGGAAAAATTGTTGGCTTTTGCTTTTGAATGGTTTTAAGCGTTGTCTTCACATCAAATTTCGGCAAAAGAATCATTTTATAGCCTTGCATAACAGCAAAAATCATTACTGTAGTCATTCCATAAACATGAAAAAAAGGAACAACGCCAAGAATTGCTTCTTCGCCTGGATGAAATTTATGCATCCAGGCGCTACACATAAATGCATTTGCCACAAGATTTTTATGTGTTAAAATGACTCCTTTCGGAAACCCTGTCGTACCCCCTGTATACTGCAAAACAGCAAGGTCGTCACTCCCAGTTAAAGAGTTAAATTCCTCTTTTAAAAATGGTTGTTCCATTATTTTCACAAAGGAATGATTGTTACTGCGATTTTCAATATGCACTATGATTCCTGTCTGCTTTTTTTGGATAAACGGGTATATAATGTTTTTGGGAAATGGAAGATAATCACTGATAGCGGTTACAATTAAATGTTGAACGGGTGTGTGACGAATAACTTTTTGAATGCGTGGATAAAGCAAATCGAGTGCAATCATTGCCTTTGCTCCAGAGTCTTTTAATTGATACTCGATTTCTCTTTCTTTATAAAGGGGATTAAACTGGACAACTGCTGCTCCGGCGTATAAAATTCCGTAAAAACTTATCACTGCCTGAGGTGTATTGGGTAGCATTACAGCGACACGGTCGCCCTTTTTGATCCCAATTTTTTTTAAATAAACAGCTAGTTTGCAAGCAGACTCATATACTTCTTTATAAGATAATTTTTTGCCGAGAAACTGTATAGCCGTTTTGCTGCCGTAATTTAAAGCTGCTTTTGTTAAAAAAAATGGCAGCGGCTGATCTGGATAGCTTAAAACAGTTGGAATATCTTTTGGATAATGAGCAAGCCAAGGTTTATTCAACAACTTTACCCACTCCTTTAGCAATAGATTGTCTGGCACAATCTAAGAAAATAAAAGCAGCCTAAAGACCGCTTTTAATTTATAAACATATATATGACTCCAATAATGAAAAAGACCGCACAACAGCCAAGCAGTACTTTTGCTAATGTTTCCATGTAAACGCCTCTCTTTTTTACAGCAATGCTGCTCCAATCATATAGGAAAGTCCTGCAGAAATAACAAACGAAATAAGCCCAACTGCCCGGTTATCCCGTTCAATTTCTTTATCGACATTAAAACTCGGAGTTAAAAATTCAAACATAAAATAACCAAATAGCAGCAAGAAAAAACCAAAGATTCCCCAGCCCGCCATTGTTAAAACAGAATCATTATGCAAAATAGAGTGGCGGAAAATATTGGAAATACCAAAAATCTTTCCGCCAGTTGCCAATGCAACTGCCATGTTTCCTTTTTTGATTTCTTCCCAGTTGCGATAAGACGTAACAAGCTCAAAAACAGCCAGGCATAGAATGATACAAATTGTTGCGATACTATAATAGCCAGCAAGCTGAACATATTGGTTTTCCCAGAAACCACTCATTCATCGGCCTCCTTATTTTAGCTCTGCAATGGTGACTCCCAGTCCGCCCTCGCCTGCTTCGCCAAACCGTATGTTTTTCACCATGCGGTGTTTGGTTAAATAACCGCGTACTCCTTTCATCAAAGCACCTGTTCCCTTACCATGAATAATCGATACCTGGTGATATCCGGCCAAAAGTGCATCATCAAGGTATTTTTCTACCCGCTTTAATGCATCTTCGTAGCGTTCCCCGCGCAAGTCAAGTTCAGAAGACACATGAAAGTCTTTGCCGCGGATTGTCGCAATAGGTTTTGGCTCTTTCTTTTTTTCTGACTTAATAAATTGCATGTCCGATTCGGCAACTTTCATTTTTATAATCCCCATTTGCACTACCCATTCACCGCCGGCCGCTTTTTCGACAATGGTTCCTTTTTGTCCGAAGCTGATCACTTTCACTTCATCACCCGGCTTCCACTGGCGTTTAGCTGGTTCAAGAGCGGACTTTTTCGTTTTTTGCTCCGGCACTGCTTCTTCAAGCCGCCTGCGTGCTTCGATTAGTTCATGCTCTTTTACATTTGCACCGCCTGCAAGGCGCAGGGCACGAAGTTCTTTCATGACCTTTTCTGCTTCTGCCTGAGCTTTTTTAACAATGTCCGCTGCTTCGGCGCGTGCTTTTTCTTCCATTTTTTCTTTTTGTTCATGGTAAGCAATTACTTCTTTTTGTAAATCACGGTGCAATTTTTCTGTATCACGCAAATAAGCACGTGTTTCTTTTTCATGTTGCTCTGCCTGTCGGCGGCTTTCATCAAGGGCCGCAATCATATTATCCACTTCATGTGAATCAGCGCTAATTAAATTGCGCGCATTCTCAATAATAGCAGAATCAAGCCCAATTCGTTTAGAAATTTCAAATGCGTTGCTTCGCCCTGGAATCCCAATCAACAGCCGGTATGTTGGGCTAAGTGTTTCCACGTCAAATTCCACGCTGGCATTAATAACATTTTCACGGTTGTAGCCATATGCTTTTAACTCCGGGTAATGAGTTGTCGCAATAATGCGTGCTCCGCGGGAAATCACTTCATCTAAAATAGAAATGGCAAGAGCTGATCCTTCTTGCGGGTCTGTCCCTGAGCCAAGTTCATCAAATAATACAAGGCTGTTATGGTCAACTTCTTTTAGTATTCCTGTGATATTTACCATATGAGACGAGAAGGTACTCAAGTTTTGCTCAATGGACTGCTCATCACCAATATCAGCAAACACTGATTGAAAAACAGCGGTTTCCGAACCGTCCTCGACCGGGATAAATAAACCGGATTGTGCCATTAAAACAGATAATCCCGTAGTTTTTAACGTAACTGTTTTCCCGCCTGTGTTTGGACCGGTTATGACAATAGCCGTGTAGTTTTTTCCAATTTCAATATCGCTGGCCACTGCTTCACCCGGTGGCAAAAGCGGATGCCTTGCTTGAATATAACGAAGATAGCCATCTTCGTTTATAGCTGGCTTAGTTGCATTCATCGAACGTGCAAATTTTCCTTTGGTAAAAATAAAGTCGACTTCTGATAAAACTTTTGTCATTGTAAATAAGCCTGGAGCATGTTCGGCTGTTTCAGCCGACAATTCCCGCAAAATCTTTTCAATTTCATACTGTTCTTTTACGTTTAGTTCCCGCAGTTCATTATTTAAAGCAACAACAGACGCAGGCTCAATAAACAGTGTTTGTCCAGAAGATGACTGGTCGTGCACAATACCGCCATAATGGGAGCGGTACTCTTGCTTAACAGGAATAACATAACGGTCATTTCTAATTGTCACAATAGCATCAGACAGCATTTTTTGAGCATTTTGGCCACGTGTTAAACTCTCTAGTTTTGCACGAATCCGTGACTCAGCTGAGCGCATTCCATGCCGGATGTGACGAAGTGTATCACTTGCCGAGTCCAGCACGCGCCCGTTTTCATCCACGGTATGTTTAATTTTATGCTCAAGCTCGGTTAACACAGGAATAACAGCTGTTTTTTCCGGTAAAATGCGAAGTGTCACTTGTCCTTCTGACCGGACATCTTCTATGAAATTACGGATATGGCGGCTTGCTGCAATGGTACTTGCAATGCGCATAAGCTCTGTGCCGCTTAATGTTCCGCCAATTTGTGCCCGCTTTGCATGCGGACGAATATCGTAAATGCCGGCAAGCGGAACATTTCCTTTTATTCTAATCACCGCTGCAGCTTCTTCTGTTTCATCCAGCCAGCGCTGGACTTCTTCCGCATTTCTTGACGGCTGCAATTCTTCAGCGAACGTCCGGCCGATTTCAGATGAAGCGTGTTCTGCCAGTCTTGCTATAACTTTATCAAATTCAAGCGTTGCCAACACTTTTTTATTCAAATGAATTTCACTCCTTTAATGGCGTTAAGTCCCGCGCAAAAAAGAAAGAAGCTTTTCTGTCGACCACGTGTTAACAATGGTTTCTGGCCGAAGCCACCCTTTCCTTCCCGCACTTGCGCCTGTTTCCATAAACTCAAGGTGCTCAATGGCATGAGCATCCGTATTAATCATTATTTTAACGCCTGCTTCCTGCGCCAGCTTTAAATGTTCGGCAGAAAGGTCAAGGCGATGCGGGTTTGCGTTTAATTCAAGCGCCGTATTTGTTTCGGCAGCAATTGTTATAAGGTTTTTTATATCAACAGAGTAACCGTCGCGCCGTCCGATAATCCGCCCGGTTGGGTGGGCAATTAACTTTACATATGGATTATAAAGCGCCGTTTTCAAACGCTCCATTATTTGCTCTTGCGGCTGTGAAAAGCTTGAATGGATAGAGGCAATAACGAAATCAAGCTGCTTTAATACATCGTCTTCGTAATCAAGCGTACCGTCCGGCAAAATATCCATTTCGATGCCAGAGAAAATTTCAATGTCCGTGTATTTTCTGTTCCATTCTTTTATTTCTTCATTTTGCTTAAGAAGACGTTCGATCGACAACCCGTTCGCTACTTTTAAATAGCGTGAATGATCGGTAATCGCCATGTAGGCGTACCCCCGTGCACGGCAAGCTTCAATCATTTCTTCAATTGAAAACGCACCGTCTGACCAGGCGGTATGCATGTGAAGGTCTCCCTTTATATCAGACAGCTTCACAAGTGTGCCGTCCTTATATTTCTCTGTTTCCGTTCCATCTTCGCGAATTTCTGGCGGAAACCATGGAAGCCCAAGATGGCTGTAAAGCTCTTTTTCGCTGTTAAATGTTTTTACGCTGCCGTCCGGCTGCTCAATGCCGTACTCACTTACTTTTTCATTACGCTCTTTTGCAATTTGACGAATTTTCACGTTATGATCTTTTGAACCAGTGAAATGGTGAAGTGCACTTGCAAATTGGGCAGGCTCTACGATGCGGAAGTCAATGGACACATTAAAGTCTCCCTCAATAACAATGGAAACTTTTGTTGGTCCGGCTGCAATAACTTCCTTTACATTTGGCATCGCCAACAAAAACTCTTTTACTTTCTCTGGCGCTTCCGTGGCAATAATAAAGTCAAGGTCTTTTACTGTTTCACGGAGGCGGCGCAAACTTCCAGCTCGTGAAAACCTGCTTATTTCACTTAAGCCGCCAAGATAAGCTTCAATTGTTTCTGCTATAGAGAGCATATACATAATCGGCAACCGTTCCGGCTGTGTGCCGGCTTTTGCTACAGCAGCCAAAATTTTTTCCTCTGTTTTTGCGCCGAATCCCGCCAGCGCCTGGACTCGATTTGCTTCACATGCTTCTTTTAATTCTTGCATATTTGTAATGCCAAGCTCTTTATAAAGCTTGGCTATCTTTTTTCCACCAAGCCCTGGCAGCCCGAGCAGTACCACCAGGCCTTCCGGCACTTCACCTGATAGCTCAGTTAAAACCGTTGATTCACCTGTTTCGATAAATTCTGTAATAACGGCCGCTGTCCCTTTTCCAATACCGGATAGCTTTGTTACATCATTTATTTCAGATAAACTGCGCTCATCTTGCTCAAGCGCTGCAGCTGCTTTTCGGAACGCAGATATTTTAAATGGATTTTCTCCTTTTAATTCCATGTATATGGCGATTTTCTCTAGTAAACGGATCACATCTTTTTTATTAATCATTGAAGTCACCTGCTTTTCTTTTATAGTAGCAGAAAAAAACTTCTCTACCAAATAGGAGAGAAGCTTTTCAGCCATTGGCGGCGTTTCGGTTTTTCATGCGGCTTATTTCCGCTTTCATTTGCTTTAGTTCTTCTTCCATTTTTAAATAGTCATTCACCGTATTAACAGCCGTCAGTACCGCAATTTTTTGCGTGTCGAGCGAAGCGTTGCGGCTGCCGATTTCACGCATTTTTTCATCAACCATTTCCGTTACACGGCGAATATGGTATTCTGATTCAGTTCCGATAATCGTGTACTGATATCCGTAAATGTCAACTGTTAGGCGAGTCTTTTGTCCATTCGACAAATGCAAGGCCCCCGTTTCTGCTGCAATTCTGTTATATATCATATCATGTGTAATTTACCGTGAAAAGGAAGAAAGTCTGGAGGTTTGCCGAAATGAGTCACACTGTGCTCGTTGTAAATGATAAAACGCTTCAAAAAATGAAAAATCATTATGGAGTACCTGCTTCTCTACCGGCTGGAGCTGTTTTTGCAGGAAAAGTAGACGGTTGTTCTGTTACTGGCTATCGATCCGGAAAAGTGCTTTTTCAGGGAAAAAACGCGGCGGTGGAATCCGCAAAATGGGACGGCCAGGCAGCAGTTTCCAAGCCAAAAAAGGCTTCTGTTCCAAGCGAAAATTTGCCTGAAGGGTTTTCTGCAATGTCCGTGATTGGCAGTGACGAAGTGGGGACTGGTGATTATTTTGGCCCAATTACGGTTGTGGCAGCTTATGTGGAAAAAAACCGCATTCCTGATTTGAAAGCGCTCGGCGTACGTGATTCAAAAGATATGAAAGATCCAGAAATTATTTCTGTTGCCAAAGATTTATTGAAAATCATTCCGTATAGCCTGCTGATTCTCCGAAATGAAAAATACAATGACTTGCAAGAAAGCGGTATGTCACAAGGGAAAATTAAAGCCATTTTGCATAACCAGGCTCTGGCCAAACTGCACGGAAAAATAGCTCCTGACAAGCCTGAAGCCGTTTTAATTGATCAATTTGCTGAAAAATCCATTTACTACCGCCATTTAAAAGAACAAAAACGTGTGATTCAGGAAAATGTATTTTTTAGCACAAAAGGGGAAAGCGTCCATCTTGCCGTTGCGGCTGCTTCTATTTTAGCCCGTTATGCTTTTTTAAAAGAAATGGACCAGCTTTCAGAAAAAGCAGGCTTTACTGTACCTAAAGGGGCCGGTCCAGCAGTTGATAAAGCAGCAGCACGGTTGATTCGTACTTATAGCGAAAGCATTCTTCGACATTTTACAAAACTTCATTTTGCCAACACTGAAAAAGCAAAGAAAATTGTTCATGGATTTTCTTAAATTTACAAATGAAAAAACGCCTCAATTTTATTGAGGCGCTCTTTTTTTATGCACGAAGTTCTGCATTTGCTTGTTCTTTTAATGCATTAAGTACTTTTTCATGCACTGCAGTTACTTCTTCGTCTGTCAATGTTTTTTCTGGATCTGCATATGTCAAAGCGAAAGCAACAGATTTTTTGGTTGCTTCTACCCGCTCTCCTTCATATACATCAAACACACGCACTTCTGTTAACAATACACCGCCAGCTTGCTTGATAATAGCTTCAAGAAAAGCTGCTTCAACGGACCTTTCCACCACAAGAGCGATGTCTCGGCTGATCGATGGAAAGCGCGGGATTGGTGTATAAGCCAGCTCGCTTCGTTCTGCATTCAGTAACACATCAAGCTTTAATTCAAATAAATAAGCTTGTTTCAAGTCTACTTCTTTAGCGATTGACGGATGCAGTTGTCCAACCACTCCAACTGGTTCTCCATCCAGCAGCACTTCCGCAGTACGGCCAGGATGGAACCCGGCAGGTGCCGCTTTTTGGAAAGTTAAACGGCCCGATAAACCGATCCGAGCTGCAATCCCTTCAATAATCCCTTTGACTGTAAAGAAATCTGCTGCTTTCTTTTCTCCCTGCCACAAATGTTCATGCCACATTCCTGTAACAATCCCTGCAAGCCGTTCTTCTTCTTTCGGCTGTACGCTAGCTCCTTCGTTTAAGTAGACCGCTCCTGTTTCATAAAGAGCAACTGAGCTCATTTGGCGGGCACTGTTGTAAGAAGCTGCTTCAAGTAAATGAGGAAGCAAGCTTTCACGCAGAAACGCCCGCTCTTCACTCATTGGCATCGAAAGACCCACTGGCTGCCTTGTTTCCAGTGCAAACTGAGCGGCACGCTTTTCAGATGTGAGTGAGTACGTAACCGCCTGGTTAAGACCGGCTCCTTCAAGAAAACGGCGAACTACGCGGCGGCCCTGCTGATAAGGTGTTAAGCCGCCTGGCTGTGACTCTCCTTCCGGCAGCGTCAATGGAATATGGTCATAGCCATACAAGCGTGCCACTTCTTCCGTTAAATCTTCTGGAATGGTAATATCGTTTCGGCGTGTCGGAACCGTTACGGTTATTTCATCGCCATTTGTTTCTGTTTTAAATTGCAGACGGCTGAAAATATCTTCGACACCGCCCATTTGAAGATCTGTGCCAAGCCTTGTGTTTAAGCGATCTAGCGTAATGGATACTTGTTTTGGTTCAACAGAAAGTTCCCCGGCTATCACATGGCCTGCTAAAACTGTCCCGCCGGCAAGTTCAGCCATTAACTCGGCAGCACGGTCACATGCTGCTTGTACACGTGCAGGATCTACGCCTTTTTCAAACCGGGCACTTGCTTCAGATCGCAAACCGTGCGCTTTTGATGCTGCGCGAATAATCTGTCCTTCAAAATAAGCAGATTCAATCAAAACGTTTACAGTGCCTTCATGCACTTCTGAGTTTGCTCCGCCCATGATTCCGGCAAGCGCCACAGGCTCTT
>JAPSKG010000042.1 GCA_031177795.1 Domibacillus sp. | reverse complement strand
TCCGGCTATCTGGAAAGAATTGAAAAGGCCGGTTCAAACAGTAGAAGTCGATAGGGAAGCTCATAAACTGAACCATATGGAAATTCAAAACAAAACAACCCAAAAGCCAAATTCCCAGCCTTTACACGCAAAATAACAATTGACTTTTACAATGATAATCATTATCATTTGCTTTAGGAGGATATATTATGAAAAAATTGTTTTTTTCCTTTATGTTATTTGTACTAACTGTAAGCAGCTTAACTAGTTTATCGGCTCATGCCTACACCTATGGAGATCCCAATGAAGAAGCATTGGCAGAAGCATATAAAGCAATGCTGATTGAGTTGGATAAAAATCCAGCCGATTACGCAACAGCCAAAAAGCATTTTGAAACGGTGAAAGAAGAAGTTGATATGCATATGGGGCCGGAACCGGCTAAAATCATTCTTCAAAATTTAAAAGATAAAAATAAAGAACAAGCCATTGAAAACATGGATAAACTTTTGGTATTAAACATTGCAAGACGGCTGGAAAATATCGAAAAAAACTTTTCCGAATATGACACAAGCAAGCGTCTGCTGGCAAAAGGGCACGCTACTTATGAAGCGTTGTCTCCGAAAGTAGAATCCCGCAGCCCGGAACTAGATCAAGAGATCCGCACGGAATTTGATCAAGCACTAAAAGCTTTAGGAAATCCAGGCCTTTTTGGAGTTGGGAAACAAGAAGCGGACCTGGATGCTTTTAATGCAAGCAAAGACAGTATTTTAACGTCTCTTCAAAAAGAGTTTAATTTAAAAAGTTTGGAAATTGGTCATTTTTCAGAGAGTGCTACAGAAACAGACAACGGAAAAAATGAATGGACAGATGTTTCAAATATCCGAAATTGGATTCCGCTTTTACTCATTGTTGGACTGCTTATTGCCATAATCGTGGTAGCAAAACGTAAAAGAAAATAACAGCCTGCCTTCAAGTTTCCTAATGTGAGGAGAGGAAAAGAGTTGGAAGTACAAGCATTACTAATTGTGTTTCGTGAAGTATTGGAAGCATTGCTGATTGTTGGCATTATCACTACTTACTTAAAGCGAATGGATCATAAACAATATACAAAATATGTATGGCTGGGAGCGGGCCTTGCCGTTGTAGCAAGTGCAGGCGTAGCCATGCTGTTCCAAGTTGTGTTAACAGGTTTTACGTCAATGGGCAGTGAAATGTATTTGAAAATCGGCATAATGTTTGTTTCTGCTCTTTTGCTGACTCAAATGGTTTTTTGGATGGCAAACCACAGCAAGGACTTAAAAGGAGAGATGGAAGGAAAAATGAATGGCTTTATTTCAACAGGCAACATTGTTGGCATGGTCATTCACTCTTTTTTAGTTGTATTGCGTGAAGGTGTGGAAACAGTTTTTTTCTTTGCCGCTATTACAGGAGGCAATATTGGTGCTGCCATGGAAGGATGGGGAGCGTTAACCGGCGCTTTGATCGCTGTGGCTGTTTCATACTTTTTCTTTAAAGGCACCATGAGAGTTCCGCTCAAAACATTTTTCAAAATTACCGGCGCGTTTATCATTTTGATTGCCGCTGGGCTTTTTGTACAAGCAATTTCCATGATGCAGGATTTAAGTATTATTGGAAGTGTCATACCTCATGTATACGATCTTACATGGTTTCTTCCGGAGCATCCTATTGATTATGACCATTATGTAAGAGATCATGGCGTGGCTCCGATTTTATCAGGAGATGTTGGCATTTTTCTAAAAGCGCTGTTTGGCTATTCTTCTATGCCATCCATTGAAGAAATAATTGCTTATATCGGCTATTTTGTCGCTATTTACTTGTTAACTTCCGGAAGCAGTGTGGAAAAAAAAGAAAAAACCGCAAAAATTAAAAATGTAAAATCAGAAGCATAAAATACTTGCTTTCAAATGAAGTACAAGGCATTTGCCTTGTACTTTTTCCTTGTAAAAAAGCTTTTTAAAAGAAAGGGGCGAAAACAGCATGAACAAAAAAGAAATGCTCCTTAGCCTGCTAAATTGGATTTCCATCATAGCCTGCCTTGCTGCGGCTGGTTTCTTGCTGTGGGTCCAGGTAACCCATATTAATTTTTTTGCCGCAAGCTGGGACCAGGTGGATTTTTCTTTGGCACTTGATCGGTATGATTTAATGGCGATGCAGCCTCATTTTCCTGGTTACCCTTATTTCATTGTTGGCGGCAAAATTGTTCACTTATGGATGGTCCATCCGCCGGCAGCTTTAACGCTTTTTAATATATTGTTTTATTTTAGTGCTTTGCTTCCAGTATACAAGCTTGCTAGAAAGCATTTTTCCGGGCCCAGGAGCTTGCTTTTGGCTGTTCTTTTATACTCATCCAGCTACACGCTGGTTATTGTTAACCAGCCCATGTCAGAAGGGGCAGCGCTGGCTTGCTTATGGTGGTTTTTATGGAGCTTAGACCAGGCTTTTAGCAGCAACAGCCGCATAAAAGAAATTTTGCCTTTGTTTTTGCTTAGCTTGCTGCTGGGGATTCGGCTGTCTTATTTGCCGTTTTCCATTGGACTGGTTTATTTGTTTTATCAAAAAAAGTACGGCTTCAAAAAAGCAGCTTTGCATGTAAGTGTTGCCGCCTTATTTCAGCTGATCTGGGTCGGAGCACTCGTCATATCAGAAGGCAGTTTAAAAGGGTTTATCAAGCTGTCTCTTGCTTTTACAAGCGGTCATTTCAACAGCTGGGGCAATACAGCTGTTTCTAGCAGTGTATCTTTTGCTGAACGGGTAAAAACACTTGTTTTCGAGAACATGTTTTGGACAGGGCTATTTGCGCAGTCGCTTTTTTTGTGTTTCTTTTATTTGCTTTTTATAATGATTTCTTTTTTCAGCAGGAAAGCAAATTTTCGTTATCCGCTGCTTGTTGAAAAGCAGGTCCTCCTTTTAAGCGCCGCTTATTTTCTATGGGCACTTTTTGCTCAAAATATTGATAAGCCAAGACACATTTTACCGGTTGTCATGCTGTTTCTTTTTTTGCTATTGATTCAGTTAATGAAGAAGCAAGGCAAGGTTGTTGTGGTTCTTGCTTTGCTTATCCTTTTGCTTGGGCAAACCGTTCACTCTTCTCAGCTGATAAAAAAACAAGCTTCTCAAAAGCCTGCCACTTATCAACTGGCTGATTATTTAAAACAGCTTGGCGAGCCTGCGGTTATCTATGCGTGGGAAGAAGTGCGAGTGCTGGAATATCTGGACGTTCCAGTGCCGTATAACGAAGTGGAAACTTACGAGGTTTTTCTTCATGATCAATCTTATTATCAAAACAGGAACATTTTCTTGACTGATAAAGTGCTGAAAGAGTTTAAGACACAAGAAAAAGATGTTATGAAACACGTGAAAAAAGTAAAAGAATTCAAGTCTGAAGCTATGTTTAACCCGGTTTATGACCGCATTGTTTTATATGAATGGAAACCGGAGAAAAAAGGAGAAAAGTAAGATGGCATCCAAAATAAACGCCTGGGCAAAAGCCTTGAAAAAACAATTGTATGTTTTGTATTTGGCTTGCAAAGATGAGCGTGTGCCCTGGCATGCCAGGGCAGTTACTGCTTTTGTGGTCGCTTATGCTTTTAGCCCAATTGACTTAATTCCTGACTTTATCCCTTTTCTCGGTTTGCTTGATGACCTTGTTCTTGTCCCGTTAGGCATACTGCTTGCTTTAAAACTTGTTCCAAAAAGCGTCTTAGCTGACTGCTCTGAAAAAGCAGAGGAAGCAATGAAAAAAGGAAAACCGAAAAACTGGGCTGCAGGGGCAGCTATTCTTTTTATTTGGCTGTTTTTTTTCCTGGGAGTTTATTGGTGGTTTTTTCAGTAAGCGCAGGCGAAAAATAATCGTTGAATTAAAAAAATTACCTTGGAAAAAGCAGAGAAAGTGGCTCTCTGCTTTTTTCTTTTTTTTAAAACATGGTCAGATTTTCCGACGAGTTTGTAGAAACCTTTTGAGAAGACAAGTACTATTTCCGTTACAAGGCGTAAAGCTGTTTTGAAGGGAGGGCGTTTTTCAATGATTAATCATGAAAGCAAAATGCCGTACTATACACAGCTGAAAGAAGCTTTGCTGGGGAAAATTGAAAAAGGCGTGTATGCGAAAGGAGAAAAGCTTCCTTCTGAAATGGAGCTTGCGCTTCAAAATGGCATTAGCCGGCCAACCGTACGGCAAGCCATTGCAGAGCTTGTACAGGAAGGATACCTGGAAAAGCGGAGAGGCATCGGCACTTTTGTTGCTTCCCCGCTCATAACAGGAAATGCGGCTGTTTTCAAAACATTTGCAGAAGAAATGGCCGCACATGGGCGACAGCATGAAGCAAGAATTATCCGGGCACATACAATCGGCGCGTCTGGAAAAACAGCTGAAGAACTGCAGGTGAAACAGGGAGGCTCGATCTTTGAAATTGTTCGTCTTCGCCTGGCAGACGGAGAACCTCTTGTTATTCGGACCTCGTTTGTTCCAAGCTGTCGTTTTCCCGAGTTGCTAAAAAAGGATTTAGAAAAAAAACCTTTGTATGAGCTGCTCGCAAACAACGGGGCTAAACCGGCACGAGCAACGCTTTGGTTTCAAGCCACTGCCGCTATTAAAGAAGAAGCCCGGCTTTTGCAGATAGCTGAGGGAGACCCTCTGAGTTTATGGAATGGCCTTGTGTACGATGAAAAAAACCAGCCGATTGAAAAATTTAAAGCTGTTTATGTAGGGTCCCGGTTTCGGTTTGAAGTAAAACAAACGCGAAGCAGTTCATTATTGGCGAATCAAGCGATAGAACCGGGCTTTTCTCCTTTTTATTTTTAAAAAGCTGTAAACTAATCTTACAAAATAAAACAAAATTGTAAAATTTAAGTTTATGATAATCGTACATTCAGTTGTAAAGACATCTTTACAGCTTAATTGAAAAAGGAGGATCAACAATATGATAAAAAATGAGGACTTGGTAAAAAGCGATGTAAATTCGTTATGGCATCCACTGGTACAGCATAAGCAGCTTGAACAAAACCCGTTAAAGCAGTTTGAAAAAGGAGCCGGTTCTCATATTGTTGATGAAAAAGGCCAGGCCTATTTAGATGGGGTGTCGGGTTTATGGTGTGTAAATGTCGGCTACGGACGTACCGAACTTGCCGAAACAGCCATGAAGCAAATGACGGAACTGGCGTATTTGCCCGCTACCATGAGTCATAAAGAAACGGTGCTTCTAGCAGAAAAGCTGCTTGATTTGCTTGGCTATGAAGGCAAAGTGTTTTTTTCAAACAGCGGTTCGGAAGCCAATGAAGTAGCGTTCAAAATTGCCCGCCAGTATCATGCTCAAAAAGAAGGACACCAGGGCCGCTACAAAATCATTTCACGTTACCGCGGTTATCATGGAAATACAATGGGCGCACTTAGCGCAACAGCGCAAGCTGAACGAAAAATCAAATATGAACCTCTGGTGCCAGGATTTAGTCATATCCAGCCGCCATACCACTATCGCTGTACATGCGGAAAAGAAGTAAAAGAGTGCGGGCTTGATTGTGCGAATATTCTGGAAACTACTATTCTGCAAGAAGGAAAAGAAAGTGTTGCAGCCGTTATTATGGAACCAATCATTGCGGGAGGCGGTGTAATCGTTCCGCCAGACGGATACTTGCAGCGGGTCAGAGAAATTTGTGATCAATACGGTGTCCTGCTTATTTTTGACGAAGTTGTGAATGGGTTTGCCCGAACCGGAAAAATGTTCGGACATCAGCACTGGGGAGTAGAGCCTGACATTATCACTTTTGCCAAAGGCTTATCAAGCGGTTATATGCCTATTTCCGCCACAGCGGTAAAACAACATGTTTTTGAAGCATTCCTTGATGATCCAGGCACATACTCTCATTTCCGCCATATTAGCACATATGGAGGACACCCAGTGGCTACGGCAGTAGCACGACATAACATCCGCATTATTGAAGAAGAACAATTGGCCGATCGAGCGGCTGAAATAGGCGCTTATTTACTAGAAAAACTAAAACAGCTGCTTGCTTATCCGATTGTTGGCGATGTGCGAGGCAAAGGAATGCTGCTTGGCATTGAGCTGGTCGAAGATAAAAGCACCAAAACACCTCTTAACGCCCAAATTTGTGCGCAAATTGTGAAGCAGTGTTTGGATGAACACGTGATTATTGGACGCAACGCAAATACGGTACCGGGTTTTGCTAACATTTTGATTCTTGCACCGCCGCTTGTATTGACATATGAAGAAGCCGACTATCTGGCAGAAACGCTTAAAAAAGCGATTGAAGCTCATTCTTTATAAAAGAAAAAGAGGTGAAGATCAATGAAAGCAGATGTTCAAAAAACACCCAAACTTGTTTCTTCAGACCCTACTCCCAATGAGCGTTCAGCAAATTTAAAAATTGTTTTTCAGCAGATTTTCACAACAGAGCGGCTGATCTCTTTAGGATCCGTTGCCGCTCTTTTTATCCTATGGACCGTTGTTTCCAAACTGCAGGTAGTGGATGATATGTTTCTTCCGTCACCGGCTGCTGTTTGGGCGGCATTCCTTGATATCCTGCAAAACGGCTATAAAGGAACTTCGCTGTTTATGCATATTGCGGAAAGCATGATTCGTCTTTTTAGCGCTTTTTTCCTGGCAGTCGTAACAGCAATACCACTTGGGTTAATCAGCGGTTACTCGCCAAAAATACGGGCGGCCATTGACCCTTTTATCGAGTTTTACCGTCCGCTCCCGCCTCTTGCCTACTATACGTTGCTTGTAATCTGGTTAGGGATTGAAAATGAATCCAAAATTGTGCTGCTTTACCTGGCTGCGTTTGCGCCGCTTTATATTTCAGCTGTTTCAGGCGTAAAGCAAATTCCAGCTGACCGAATACATGGGGCGCTTTCGCTTGGCGCTTCCAAACCGGCTTTGTTTACACAGGTTATTTTTCCATCTTGCTTGCCTGAACTTTTTACCGGACTTCGCACAGCCATTGGTTTTACATACACAACGTTAGTGGCAGCGGAAATGGTGGCGGCGGCTTCGGGAATCGGCTGGATGGTGCTTGATGCCAGCAAATTTTTGCGGAGCGATATTATTTTTATCGGGATTATTATTATGGGTCTTCTTGCCATGCTGTTAGACGGAGCAATCCGCTATCTTGAATATCGCCTTGTACCATGGAAAGGCAAAAACTAATCGATTCAGAAAGGGAGATGACTATGAAAAAATGGATTCTTTTCTTAATAAGCTGCCTGGTTTTCCTGATGGCAGGATGTTCTTCGAAAGATGAAGCAGCAGTAGAAGCAGTTGATGAACAAATACCGTCCGAAATTAAAATTGGTTATCAAGTTATTCCAAATCAAGAACTGCTTGTTAAAGCACTTGGTTCATTAGAAAAAAAGTTTCCAAATTCAAAGATTTCCTGGGTGCAGTTTGAGTCATCACGTGATGTGAATACAGCGATTGCTTCAGGCGGCATTGACTTTGGCCTGGCTGGTTCAACAGGTGCAGCAACAGGAATTGCACAGGGCCTTTCTTATTATGTTTACACCATCCATGATGTCATTGGAGAAAATGAAGCATTTATCGTCCAAAAAAATTCAGGCATCACTGATATGACAGATTTAGCCGGCAAAAAAGTGGCTGTTCCATTTGGGTCAACAACGCATTTTAGCTTTTTATCCGCACTTGATCAAGCGGGAGTAGATCCGGCTTCTGTTACCATTCTGGATATGCAGCCGAACGACATGTTTGCAGCATGGCAGCGCGGCGACATTGATGCCGGGTTTGTCTGGCAGCCCACTCTTGACAAAATCAAAGCGGAAGGCGGAAAAGTGATTCTAACTTCAAAAGAACTGGCGGAAAAAGGCATTGTAACAGCGGATGTTGGGATCGTAAGCAAAAAATTTGCAGAGCAGTACCCGGATGTAGTGGACACTTATAAAGGGCTGTTAAATGAAGCTGTTTTATATTATCGTGACCAGCCTGCTGAAGCAGCCAAGCTTCTTGCAGAAGAAGTGGGCATGAAACCGGATGAAACGCTAAAAATGATGGACGAGCTGATCTGGCTTGATGAAACAGAACAAATAAGCAGTACTTATTTGGGAACAACAGAAGCACCGGGTGAGTTTGCAGCTGTTTTAAAACAAACGGGCGACTTTATGGTTGGCCAAAAAGTAATTGAATCCGCACCGGATTTACCAGTTTATCAAAACGCGTTGCTTGCAGAGTAAACAGCTTCCTGCCGCATAGTAAGCCATTTTCATTATGCGGCAGGTATTTGTTCAAGCCATCTATAGCAAAAACAAGCATGATCGTTTTGGATAAAGCGAAAACAGGAGGCGATTAAGATGAACACTTCTCATGCTCTTAATTTAATGAAACCTGATCCTTCTAAATCTGCGCCGTTAATTCAGCTGAAAAACATTCATCTCACCTACCAATCAAATAACAAAAAAGTAGAAGCTCTCCGCGGTATTAGCCAGGATATTTATGAAGGCGATTTTATTTGCGTACTTGGCCCATCCGGATGCGGAAAAACATCGCTTTTAAAAATTCTGGCAGGCTATCAATCTGCAACACAAGGAGAAATCATAATAGAAGGACATAAACACGTAAAGCCTAACGCAGAAGTTGGGGTCGTGTTTCAACACCCCAATTTGTTTCCTTGGTTGACGATTCAAAAAAACGTAGAGTTTTCTTTGAAAATGGCCAGGGTGCCTAAGATGGTTAGAAGAAAAACAGCTGCCGACTTTTTAGAAATGGTTGAGCTTTCAAAATTTGCAAATATGCTGCCTCATGAGCTTTCAGGTGGCATGAAGCAGCGGGCGGCCATTGCCCGGGCGCTGGCTAATGATCCTAAAATTATTTTAATGGATGAACCGTTTGGAGCGCTTGATGCACTAACCCGAGAATCTATGCAGGAACATTTGCGGAAAATCTGGCAAAAAACAAACAAAAGCATTTTCTTTATTACGCATGATGTAGAAGAAGCTCTTTTGCTATCCACGCGGATTCTTGTTTTAAATGCAAATCCAGGGCGGATTGAAGAAAATATTGCTAACCCATTTTCTCAAAGTTTACTTACAAAAGAGATACGTGATATTCGCCTTTCAAATGATTTTGTTGAAATGAAGGAATTTCTTGTATCAAAAATAAAAGGAGGGCCTGCTGAATGGTAAATACACTTGCAAAAAATCAATTTGAAACGCTTAACCCGGCAACTAAAAAATTGCTTGGCACATTTTCTCATATGACAAAAGAAGAAGTAAACGATCAGATAGACAAAGCAGCCGCTTACAGCCCCGCCTGGAAAATGGTTTCTGCACCGGAAAGAGCGGGTTATTTAGCAAAGGTGGCCGACTGTATGGAAAAAGAACGAAAGGAATGGGCAAACCTGATTACGGAAGAAGCCGGAAAATGCACGAGAGAAGCAGAAGGAGAAGTAAGCAGGGCAATCACGATGCTTCGTTTTTTTTCCGGAGAAGGATTCAGGATGACGGGTGCCACCATTCCTTCCCAGCAAAGCAATGTGCATGCGTTTACCAAACAGCAGCCACTTGGGACAGTGGGAATTATTACACCGTGGAATGTTCCGCTTGCCATTCCGATATGGAAAATGGCACCGGCTATTGTAGCCGGAAACACAGTTGTGTGGAAGCCGGCCAACCAAACGTTGCTTATTTCTCAAAAATTAATGGAAACATTTGAAAAAGCAGGGCTTCCTGAAGGAACAGTAAAAATGGTTGTTGGGGTCGGCAGCCTTGTTGGAGAAGCGTTAACGTCCCATCCGGCCATAAAAGCCATTTCTTTTACCGGATCAAACAAAACCGGCTTGGCCATTAATCAGGCGGCAGCAGTCCGCGGCATTCGTTTTCAAGCTGAAATGGGCGGGAAAAACCCGATGATTATTTTGCCGGATGCAGATCTTGATTTGGCCGTTTCTGATATTATTGCTGGAGGATTGCTGGATGCAGGCCAGCGCTGTTCAGCAACAAGCCGTGTTTTTGTTCATGATGATGTGTATGAAGCGGTGAAAGAAAGGTTAGTCAGCCGCCTTGAAAATTTAAAAGTCGGGCTGCCGTCAAATCCTGATACCCAAATTGGCCCGGTGGCAGACCAGTTACAATACGATACAATCCGCCGTTATATTGAAATTGCCAAAAAAGAAGGAGGGAAACTTATCTTTGGCGGACAAGAGCCAAATGAAGACTGGTTTAAGCAAGGATATTTTATTATGCCATCCGTTTTTGAAAATGTAACTCAAGATATGACTCTGGCAAAAGAAGAGGTGTTTGGCCCTGTCCTTGCTTTTATGCGTTTTTCTGATTTAGAAGAATGCTTAAAACAAGCAAACAGTGTTCATTACGGCCTTTCTTCTTCAATTTATACAAACGATCTGTCCAAAGCTTATCACTATATTGAAAACATTGAATCAGGTTTGGTCCATGTAAACCTTCCTTCTGCTTACAGTGAACCCCACATGCCATTTGGCGGCATAAAGTCAACAGGCATCGGCGGTTTTCGTGAGCAAGGCCAGCAAGCCATTCAATTTTACACGGAGTGGAAAACAGTGTTTATGAAAGTATAAGAAAGAACATTGGAGCTGCTGAAGATGGAGCAACTTGTTTATGTTTTTATGCTTGCGGCTTTTATCAGCGGGCTGTTTAAAACGGGATTTGGGTTTGGGGCAGGAGTAGTGCTAAATCCCATTTTGGCTTTTATGCTGCCTGCCTCCACTGCCGTCAGTATGCTGGCACCCATCCTTTGGTACAGCAACGTTGATGGAGCTCGGACACACGCACGAAAAGCAGACTGGTTGATTTTGAGAACACTTTTTCCGCTGGCAATCGCAGGAACTATTGCAGGGGCGGCAATGCTGGTTATTTTGCCGGATGAATGGCTGAAAAAGCTAATGGGAGGAATGGCTATTGTTTTATTGTCTCTTTCATTTTTTAAAAGCAAGAAGAAACCAAAAAGCAACACTCTCAGCATTGTAAACAACGTTGAAGTAAAGTTAGTTGTTTCAAAGCCGCCGAGCCGTTTTTACCGTCATACCGCTGCTTTTTTATCAGGGTTTGCTGGATCAACGGCAAACTCGGGCGGGCTGCCGCTCACTTTTTTATTTCTTCATGAAAAAATGGCTAAACAGCACTTTACCGCAAATTTAGTTGTGCTGCTGGCTGTTATGGATACAATCAAAATCATTAGTTATTTAGCTCTGGGCATTGTAAGCCTGCCCCAGCTGCTGCAAGCTGTTTTGTACCTTCCGTTTATTTTTCTTGGGGGAATAGTTGGAAAGCAGCTAAACAAAATTTTACCTGACACGGTTTTCTTTTCTGTAATTTATATACTAGTGTTTGTAATCGGAGTAATGCTTCTTCTTTAAAAAAATTTAGTTGGCTGTGGTGCTTTTGTTTTATCAGCACACGGCTTGTAACACAGCTGCCTTATTCAAAAGGCGGCTTTTTTTTAAGTTATACTGCTGTTTTAATAGAAGACGCCAAACAAAAGCTGTTTTTGCCAGAAAAATTTGTTTACAAAATTGTTAAAAATTTTTTACTTCTTGCTTGGAGAGGTTTACCTTTTTTCATAATTTCATTATTATAATAAGAGACAAAAAACAAGGTACAACCCTTTATTGTTTATGTAAAAAAACTTTATATAAATTTTTAAAACTAAAGGCAAACTAATCGAAAGGTTAGGACGCAAAGCCACGGATCTAACGTTTTTAAAACGATGACAGCCGGGTTGCAGAAGTGGAAGGGCCGCAATTCTGATGAGTAGCGACAAAGAACGGCTTATTTTTAGGAAAGAGCTTACCCGCTTATACAGTGATTATAACCGGTGTGAAGATTGTAACGTTAAAAAAGAAATCATTGAAGATATTAACATCTTAACCAAAGCACTTGAACTTCTTTCGGAGTAACAACGGATTTACATTATTTCAAAACGTTTTGGATCGTTTGATCCGAGGCGTTTTTTTATTTGTAAATTACTTTTATAGCAGCCTTTTTTTTTAGAAAATAAAAAACCAGATAAAATACTTTTAATAAGCAGCTGGATAAAAGAATAGAAATAAAGGAAACGTGATTTTTAGCAAAAGGTCTTTTTGAATAAAACAGTGTTTCTGCGGCTATCCTTAGCCAAAAAAGTAAATCCCTTGAGACAGGAAAGGTGGTCGATTAAAATTAGACAAGATGCCTGGTCAGAAGAAGACGATTTACTGCTTGCGGAAGTTGCCCTGCAGCACGTTAGAGACGGAAGCACACAATTAAAAGCGTTTAAAGAAGTGGGCAGCAAATTAAACAGAACAGCAGCAGCATGCGGCTTCCGGTGGAACTCAGTGGTGCGCAAACAATATGAGAAAGCTTTTGCGCTAGCTAAACAGCAAAGAAAACAGCTGCAGCACTTTCTTCAAGAAGAAGAGGAAGCACAGGGTCAAGAACTGCGTGTGATGATGGCCGATACAGGTATCCGGCAAAATGCCAGAGCTTCTTTCAACACACATGCTC
>JAPSKG010000271.1 GCA_031177795.1 Domibacillus sp. | reverse complement strand
ACACGCCCCAAATCTTCCTTCTGAGTATTTGCAAGCTATTCACTTAATAAAAGCAGGGCCAGATGTTGGTTCGTGCGGTGCAGCCATTCACCGCAAAAAAACCGTTATTGTGTCTGATATTGAGCAGGATCCTCTTTGGAAAAATTTTCGTTCTGATGCTTTGCGTTTTGGGTTAAAAGCTTGCTGGTCTACACCTATTTTAATAGATGGCCTTGTAGTCGGGGTGTTTGGCGTTTATCATTCAGAGGTTTGTACGCCGGCTGCTCATGAAATAGTTATGCTGGAAACGTGTGCTCGCCTTGCCGGGCTTGCAATTGAACGGGACCAGCGGATAAAACTGGAGCAGCAGCTGCAAGAAAGTGAACAGCGTTTTAAGTCACTGTTTGATTATCACCCTCATTCCGTTTGCATACTTTCTCTAGAAGGGATTATGTTGGGATTTAACCGGGCACCAGAACCGATATACGGTTATAGCAATGAGGAGCTGTTTGGAAAAAGCTTTTTTTCTTTAATAGCCTCCGAGGAAAGAGAAAAAGTAATTCATTATTTTGATCAAGCAAAAAAAGGAATTGTTCAGCACTATGAATGTACTTATATGAATAAAAATGGCAATCACCATGCAGTAAGTTTTACCAACCTGCCAATCGTGGTAAATGGCGAAGTTGTTGGAGTATACGGGATTAGTCACGATATCACCCGTGAAAAACAAATCGAGCAAGATCTCGAAGAAAGCCGGCATCGTTACCAGTCTCTTTTTTACAACAATCCAGATGTTGTTTACAGCCTGGATGTAAATGGTTTTTTGATGAATACAAATCTTTCAGCGTCTAAAACACTGGGTTACGCACCTGAAGAAATTAAAGGCAACCATTGGGAAAAATTTGTGGAAAAACAGTTTATCGACGAAGTAACGTACTTTTTTGAAAAAGCACTGGAAGGAATCCCCCAAACGTTTGAAACCATTTTAATTCATAAAAATGGCCGGAGGATTTTTTTTCAAGTCACCAATATGCCCATTATTGTCAACAACCAAATTGTCGGCGTTCATGGAATGGCCAAAGACATCACGGACCGAAAACAGTCTCAGCAAGAACTTTTGCATTTAAAGCAGCAAATGGAATTAGTGCTTGATTCAGTTGGAGACGGCATATATGTTATGGATGAAAAGTTAAAAATCAAACTGGTTAATTCAGCGGGAGCGAAACTGCTGGGATATGAACCACAGGAACTTATCAAAAAAATGCCAAAAGATACATTCAAGCAAACGATTGCTCTTGAACATTGTCCGCCGTATCAAACTCTGCAGGACGGAAAAACCAGGCAGGTAACAGACGAATATTTTTTTAAAAAAGATGGGACGAGTTTTCCTGTTGAGTATGTTGTTTCGCCTATTCGCGAAAATAAAAAAATTTCAGGTGTCGTAGTGGCGTTTAAAGATGTTTCCGATAAAAAAATGGCGGAAGATTACCTTCTTAAATCAGCAAAACTTGAAATGGCCGGACAGCTGGCAGCAGGTGTGGCCCATGAAATACGCAATCCGCTTACTTCCATTCGGGGATTTATTCAGCTTTTAGAAGAAACAGCCGTAAACCAGCCTGAATATTTTTCTATTATAAGACAAGAGTTTGAGCGGATTGAAGGCATTATCGGAGAGTTTTTGGCGCTCGCAAAACCTCAGGCGGTGAATTTTCAAGAAAATGATGTGGGCCTTATTTTGGAACAAACCATTCATTTGATGAGTGCACAGGCCATTATGCAGGGAATTGAATTTGTATCGGCTATGGAGCCAGGCCTCCCGCTTGTTCCTTGCGATAAACACCAGCTTAAACAAGTGTTTATCAATATTATAAAAAACGCACTGGAAGCCACTTCTACAAAAGGCCAGCTATTGATTACATGTAAAAAAACCGACGCTCATATTCATATTACATTTAAAGACCAGGGCGCGGGCATTCCAAAAGAAAGAATCAAGCATCTTTTCGAGCCTTTTTACTCTACCAAAGAAAAAGGAACAGGCCTTGGGCTTATGATCAGTTATAAAATCATTGAGGAGCATAAAGGAGTAATGAGAGTTGAAAGTGAGGAAGGAAAAGGAACTGCCGTCCACATTATTTTGCCTTTATAAAACTGGCACAGCCACAGCCTATTTATTG
>JAPSKG010000041.1 GCA_031177795.1 Domibacillus sp. | reverse complement strand
GTTTTTTGCTGTTCCGACCACTTCACAATGAAGGTTTGCCCATGGAATAATTAATTGCAAGTTTTTTAGAATCAATGCTTCATCATCGGCAATTACTACTTTAAACATCTTGCTCATCACCCCGTTTTAGCGGAAAAGATAGTTGAATGATCGTTCCTTCTTCAGAAGAGCAAACCATTAATCCATATTTTTTCCCATAATACAAATTCAGCCGTTCATGTACATTACGGATTCCGTGTCCTCTCTCTTCAGACTCTTCCCGTTTCTTATGCAGCTTTCTCAAAGCATCGGCCGGAATGCCTGTGCCATTGTCTCGCACCCAGAAAAAGCCGGTTGTGCGGGTTTGTGTTCCCCTGATTGAAATCAAGCCATTTTCCTGCTGATCAAATGCATGAGCCAAAATGTTTTCAACAAGCGGCTGTAAAATCAGCTTTAATACAGGCTCATTGGCCAAGGAATCATCGATGTCTACTTCGTACGTAAATGCGTGATCAAAACGAACTTTTTGAATTTCCAGATAGCTGACTACGTGACTAATCTCTCGTTGAACCGGTACTTCATATTTTCCATTGATACTAATCCGAAGTAGGCGGCCGAGATTGATGGTCATTTTGCTGATATCCTTTTGGCCGCTCATCGCTGCCAAGGCATTAATAGATTCAAGTGTATTATAAAGAAAGTGAGGATTTATTTGCTGCTGCAGCACTTTAAATTCTGCCTGGCGGCTTTTTTCTTCTTCTTTCTTTATCCGTTGTATCAGTTCTCCGATACGATGAATCATTTGGTTGAAACTAAAAGACAAGCCTGCTAGTTCTTTTAAAGAGTATGTATGCATTCGAGCAGACAAATCACCGTTTTCGACTTTCTTCATGTTGCAATTAAGCGCCTGGATAAAACCTGCTATTCTTCTTAAATAAAACACGTTAAAAAAAACAGCAGCCAGCAAAGCAAGGAGCCCCAGCAAAAAAGTGGTGTTTCTAATATAAACAATTTCACTGGAAAGCGCATGCCAGGGTTTCAGTGACACGATCCATACTTCGTTGTCTCCCGATAGCTGGAAGCGAGAGGGCATATAAGTAATAAGATGTTTTTCTCCGTTCCACTCATCCATTAAAAACCCTGTTTCCCCGGACTGCACTTGCTTTAACGAGTTGACTGCTAGTTTTTTTCCTATTAATTGATGTTCTACCGCATATAAAATTTTTCCATCTTTATTAATCAGCAGTTCAGTGGAAGGCAATTCTGATTCAGACATAAAAACGTTGTCAAACAAATCCAATCGAATAGATAACAAAATGTACCCAAGAGGATCAAGTGAGTTTACATCATTGATAATCCGTCCCTGAGTTAAGAACAAAGACTGATGTTGTTGAAAAGGATGCTGAGGAACTGCTGCCGGGCTAAGCCAAACGGCAGATCCCTTTTTTTCTCTCATCTCTTGCAAAAGCCTTTCAGGGAAAAAAGGCCCTTCTTCTGCTGATTGATTGTTGGATTGATAAAGTTGTGCTCCTGTATTGCTGTATAAAGCAAACTGCTGGACTCCCGCATTGGCATACAGCATTCCGGCTATCGATTGGCGTGCGCTATACAATTCAAAAATAGTTTCTTCTTTCTTTGACTTTAAGAAAGATTGAATTTCTCCAGATGAAACCACGTAATCTGAAAAATGGTTTACTTCGGTAACTGCAGCCATCATATTTCGATCCAGAACTTTCAGCGTCTGCACCGTTTGGCCGCTGATGGTGTCTTGTAAAATCTTTGTTGAAATCCGGTTCGAAACAAAACCAATAGTTAAAATGGGAAGCAGCACAAACACCAAAAAAGCAAAAATCATTTTACGTTGAAAAGTCATCATTCATTCACCTGTTTGCTTCTAGAAATATCCCTGTATTTGTTAAACATCCGTTCAAGATTTCTTAAATACACTTGTTCATCTTGATCATAAAAAAACTGAAGTGTGTACTGACGGTATTCAGATTCAGCAGCTGTTCCGCCTGCCCAATAATGATTAGGCCAATTGACGGTTTCTCCACTTTGAACTTTTTCTTCTAGCGGTGCCAGCTGCTCCTTGGTTTTCTGAACCCCCATAACGGTACTGACCGAACCTTCATATAAAGAAAGACCTTGCGCATTTGGTTCTTCCGTTAAGAAAGCAAGAAACATTTTGGCTGCTTCTGGATAGTTGGTTTCTGAAGAAATGCCAATGCCTATATCTACTCCGCCCAGCACACGGTTTTCTTCCGGGTTATTTGACACCGGTACAGGAAAAATCCCATAATCCAAAGCAGGATTTAGTTTTTCAATTTTGGGCAACGCCCATGTACCCATGACATACATCGTTCCTTCTTCAAAAGCAAATGCCTCATTGGCTTCCGCATAACCCATGTTAAATGTTTTCTGGTCTGTGTAAGATAAAATCGTTTTTAATTTTTGGGTGAGGTTTTTCCAGGCTGCATCGGTTTCCAGCTGATCCGGGTTTTTCCAATAGGATGGAGGAAATGCATTGGCTACAAAATTTAATGTAAGGATACTCGTTTGATTCGCTTCTTTATTGGCCATAACCAGTGGCTGCTTCCCTGCTTGTTTTAATTTTTCCATTACAGCGATCCACTCACTCCAGGTAGTCGGAACAGATAAGTTTAATTCTTCAAAAACCTTTTTATTGTATAAGACACCCACTGCATTTTGTGTAAAAGCCGCTCCATACATTTGACCGTTCACACTGTAGCGTTCTTGAATTGTCGGCTGAATCCGGTCTAAAAACATCTCGTTTGTTAAATTAAGCATATAGCCTTTTTGGGCACGAATAATATAATCCTGCTCAAGCGGATAAGTGATAAATAAATCCGGCACATCTCCTCTGGCAATCCGGGTTTTTAGCACGGACATTCCGTTAGGGACAATAACCTGTTCAATATGTATGTGAGGATGTTCTGCCTCAAACTCCTCAATCAAATGGTTAAAGATCGGCCTTGTTTCTTCTTTCACTGTAAAAAATTCCAAGGTAACAGGCTGAGTCGCTGGCTGAAGCTTTTCCGGTTGACCGGTGGAGCATGCTGCTACTAAAAAAGCAGATGCTAGTATCCATGCCCTCTTCATTTTGACATTCCTCCTGTTTTGCACTCTCTATGCAGAATATTCACTAACTATAATACGGCTGATAAAAATGCGCAATCTCTGTTAAAACCTTTCCTGCTAACCATTTTAGTTTTCCGATTTACGCCTCTTCTCCTCAGGAAACTCGTTCAATGGCATTTAAATTCTGCTTTTTTTTAAGGTGATTGAAAACGTTATTGAAGCTTGTCACACACCTTTAGAAAAGCCCGGCAGCAGAGTTTATATTTGGCATCGCTTAAATCAGATAATGCGTCTGCCAGGGCTGGTCCTCCCTTTTTTATTTTCTTTAAAAGAATATCTTTCACAGAAATTATCTTATTGCGGGCTTTAGGTCCTGGATATTTTAGCCACCCACATATTAGTTTCCGTTTTAGGACAATTAGCAGTGTTACAAAATTTAAATCAACACGGTAGATTGCCATGGGCTGGATAATAGCTTTTTTCATTGTCACTTTGTTGATAGGCCTTGCCGGTATTGCATTTTTCCGCCAAAAGCAATCCGTTAAATGATTCCGAAATTGTGTTTATCGCTTTTTCCAATGGGCTATTTTATCCATATATTAATGGGCTTTTGCTATTAGGTATTTTAGCTGCGACAATGAATAACGTATGTCCATACCAAGCAAAAAGTTTTTGGTTAATTGTATGAAATCGAAGGCATATTAACTAAACAAAATAAAAGTGCTTTTTCCACTCCTCTTATTGGCATATTTATTATTCTGCCAAAATCGGCATTCACTTGTTTTACTTACTTTGGTTTTGTTCTCTGATTAAGCGAATAGACGTTTGTAGAAAATCAGAGCCAGGAGGTTATTTTATTATGAAAAACGTTTCAACTGTTTTTTATGCTTCAGTTATTATTATTGCTCTACTTGTTCTTGTAGGTGTGATAATGCCTGACGTACTTGAGAGCACAACCGGTAGTTTACAAGCTACCATTACAGAAGTTTTTGGCTGGTACTATTTAATTGTTGTGACGTTGTTTGTTGGAGTGTGTTTATACTTGTTGGTAAGCCCGGCTGGCCGTCTAAAGTTAGGAAAACAATCGGAGAAACCCGAATTTTCACGCCCAACCTGGCTTGCCATGCTTTTCAGTGCAGGAGTAGGTATAGGATTAGTATTCTATGGTACCGCTGAACCTATTAGCCATTATGCCATCAGCTCCCCGACAGGAGAAACAGGCACCAATCAAGCGATGAAAGAAGCAATGCGATTTACGTTTTTTCATTGGGGCATTCATGCATGGGCGATATATGGAATTGTTGCTCTTTGTTTAGCTTATTTTACTTTTAGAAAAGGAGAACTTGCGCTAATCAGTTCTACATTAAAGCCTATACTGGGACGCCATGCAACAGGGGTTGCTGGAACAGTGATCAATATTATTGCCGTTATTGCGACGGTCATGGGTGTGGCGACAACACTTGGATTTGGTGCGGTTCAGATTAACGGAGGGTTATCTTACTTATTTGATATGCCTTCCACTTTAAAAAGCCAGTTCTTTATTATTTTAGCGGTGACAGTGCTTTTCATGCTGTCAGCATTAACAGGGCTCGGAAAAGGAATTAAAATTCTTAGCAATGTGAATATGCTTCTTGCGGCCAGCTTATTTCTTATCATGTTTTTGCTGGGGCCAACCCTGTTTACATTAAACTTGTTTACCGACACGATCGGCACCTATTTTCAAGGATTGATTAAGATGAGTTTTCGCATTGCACCGCTTAATGAAGAAAATCGCAGCTGGATCAACGGATGGACCATCTTTTACTGGGCATGGTGGATTGCCTGGTCTCCATTTGTCGGAATTTTTATTGCCCGTGTATCAAAAGGGCGCACCATCCGTGAATTTGTGGCATATGTTTTACTCGCCCCCTCCCTCATTAGCTTTCTATGGTTTTCTGTGTTCGGCGGTTCCGCTATGCTTGTTGAGCATAAAGGAATTGCTTCTATTTCAACTTTAGCTATCGAGGAATCTTTATTTGGTGTGCTGGCCAACTATCCGATGAGTACAGCTGTATCAATTCTTGCCATTGTTCTTATTGGCACATTTTTTATTACTTCTGCTGATTCAGGAACATTTGTATTAGGAATGATGACAACCAATGGCTCACAGAATCCAAGTAACCGTGTGAAAATTACCTGGGGCGTGTTACTCTCCGTTATTGCCCTTGTGTTGCTTTATTCAGGCGGTCTTCAAGCTCTTCAAAACACAATGATTATTGCAGCCTTTCCATTTTCAGTCATTATGGTTTTCATGTCCATCAGTTTACTTAAAGAATTAAATCGGGAAGCAAAAGAACTTGGAACAAAAGCTGTAAGAAAACAAAATAGAGATTAAAAACCTAAAGCTTGTTTGTCCGCTTACAAGCCGGCAAACAAGCTTTGGTTTCTGTTTGCCTTACGTTTTTGGTACCAAAAAGCAATGTTGGGCAAATCAACCGGCACAGCTTTTTTACGCTTTGCTGTTGACCTGTTTCAAGCAAAGATTTTGCATTGGCTTTTTATTTTCTATATAATTAGAAACTATCCGCTGCTAAATTTACCCTCGCAAAAAGAAAAACAGCCTGCAGGCAACACAACAAACAACTGTAATAACCAGGTTAAAAAGAAAAGCAAGAATTGGAATAACAAGAAAAAAGCGCTGCTCTGCTGTTTTTTCAGCCGGGCTGCAAGCGTAAAGTGTCCGGCTCAAACACAGCAGCCAGCATTTTTATCGCCGCAATTTTCAAGGGTTCGCTTTATTGCTTCGCAAAAAAAGAGATTGTTTATTGGTTTTGCATATGATCAGTTTTTCATGTTCTCCAATGGAAGTAAAACCCTCTGCGAGAAAATCAAAGATGGGAGTTTTTTCAATATTATGAAAAATGTTTCAACTGTATTTTACGCATCATCAGCCATTTTGCTGCTTCTTGTTGCAGCAGGAGTAGCCATGCCGTCAACGCTTGAAAGCCTGACAGGAAGTCTGCAGTCGTTTTTAACTGACTCGTTTGGCTGGTATTACTTAATTGTTGTCACCTTATTTGTTGTTGTTTGTTTGTATTTGCTAGTAAGCCCGGTTGGTCGAATAAAACTGGGGAAACAGGAGGACGAGCCTGAGTTTTCACGACCAACCTGGCTTGCCATGCTGTTTAGTGCAGGCGTGGGAATTGGCCTTGTGTTTTACGGAACGGCTGAACCAATCAGCCATTACGCTGTTAGTTCCCCAACCGGAGAAACAGGAACCGATCAGGCGGTCAAAGACGCTATGCGGTTTACCTTTTTTCATTGGGGCATTCATGCTTGGGCGATCTATGGAATTGTCGCACTTTGCCTGGCTTACTTTATGTTCCGCCGGGGTGAAGCTGGTTTAATCAGCTCTACGTTAAAGCCTGTTCTCGGGCATCATGCAACAGGCGCAGCCGGCAAAATCGTTGATGTGATTGCTGTTATTGCTACGGTCATTGGCGTTGCCACTACACTCGGCTTTGGTGCTGTCCAAATTAATGGCGGTTTATCTTTTTTGTTTGGTGTGCCCGCAACAATGACCAGCCAGTTTTTCATTATTTTGGTTGTCACAGTCTTATTTATGATTTCTGCTTTAACTGGACTCGGCAAAGGAATTAAAATCCTGAGCAATGTAAATATGATATTGGCTTCCGCCCTGTTTTTGCTTATGTTTTTGCTTGGCCCGACCCTTTTTACCTTAAATTTATTTACAGACACTATCGGAAAATATGTGCAAAATTTTGTGAACATGAGCTTGCGCATTGCGCCGCTCAACAGTGAAAACCGCGACTGGATCAATGGCTGGACGATTTTTTACTGGGCGTGGTGGATTGCCTGGTCGCCGTTTGTCGGCATTTTTATTGCACGCGTTTCAAAAGGGCGAACAATTCGGGAGTTTATCACATTTGTGCTTCTTGCCCCATCGTTCATTAGCTTTTTATGGTTTTCCGTTTTCGGCGGGTCTGCAATTATGCTAGAACGCAGCAAAACAGCGGTGATTTCCTCTCTCGCTGCGGAAGAATCCCTATTTGGCGTACTCGCTAATTATCCGATGGGCATGGCCGTTTCTATTTTAGCGATTTGTTTAATTGGGACTTTCTTTGTCACATCGGCTGATTCCGGTACGTATGTGCTTGGCATGATGACAACGAATGGATCGCAAAATCCAGGCACTCGCTTGAAAATGATCTGGGGCGTTTTGCTTGCTGTTATCGCGCTTGTTCTTCTTTATTCAGGCGGGCTGCAGGCACTGCAAAACACGATGATTATTGCGGCTTTTCCGTTTTCAATGATCATGGTGCTAATGGCGGCGAGCTTGTTAAAAGCGTTAAATCAAGAAGCAAAAACCATCGCTCCTGCCAGTAAAAAAAGAAACCTAAAAAAGAATTAATCGAAAACGCCGAAAAAAGCCTGCAGGCCTCCGTCTGCAGGCTTTTTCTGTTTTTAGATGTCCCGATGTCCCTTTCCTTCCAATCCCATCTATGGCTAATTAATCTTTCTCATCTTGTTTTTTAAAAATCCAATCCATTAAACACCTTGAAAAAATAAATTGATTGAAGGCTAACTTGAAGAAAAATAATACGGTTAAAACAAGTTGTGCAAATTTTACATGAGAATTTTCAAATCATTCTGTGAAGGGATTTAAAAAAACGCTGTAGAACTTACCTGTTTTTTTGCTGTTTATTTTTTCGCTTCCTGCCATTACCGCATACAAAGCGGTTTTTTTGTTCATTCTATAAACGGACTTAAAGAGGGCGGTGATTGTTGCATGGATTTTAACTGGATTTGGAAAGCAATTCTTATTATTATCGTCGGGATCCTTTTACTGCGCCTTTCAGGAAGAAGATCTATTTCCCAGTCAACCATTCCCCAAACCATCATTATGATTTCGATTGGAACGCTTTTAATACAGCCTGTAAGCGGCAAAAATCTCTGGATCACGTTTAGCATTGCTTTTGTTTTAATTGTTACTTTATTAGCAATCGAATTTGCGCAAATGAAATGGGATTTTCTTGAAATGATTTTTATTGGCCGCTCAAAAATTATCATTGAAAACGGCGTTCTACAAGAAAAAAACTTAAAAAAAATGCACCTCTCTGTTGATAAACTTGAAATGAGGTTGCGGCAAAAAGGCATTAAAAGCATAAAAGACGTTCAATGGGCGACCATTGAACCCAGCGGGCAACTAGGATATTTTCTTACAGACAAAAATACGCCTGCTACAAAAAACGATATAGAAAAGCTTCAAGAGGAAATGAAAACCATGCAAGAAATGATTACAAGCCTGGCCACAAAACTAAACGAAAGCTATTTAAGTCGGCCTTTAAACCAGGAACAAACTAAAGCAAGCTCTAATCTTTTTTCTGAAATTAAAAAAGGACACAAACCACTGCATCCAGACCGCCTTGAATAATAAGTAACTGTTTTTAGCTGCCAAAAATTCCGCTTTAAACATTGGCGTAAAAATCGATTTTCTTGCCGTTTCGTTTTTCCCTTCGCTTAACAAGTGCTTTTTTGGTTTTAGCAGCATCTTCTTTTTTTATGTCCCCTTCTAGCTCCATACCTCTTTTTAAACAAGGAATCTCCACCTGGCTTGCCTTACATCAGAACAATGACACAAGACAAAAAAAATAAAAAAACAGTAACGCGGGCTTTTTTATTTGACAATAAAAATTTCTATTGTTACTATGTGGGTGCGTTCCTAACTTAGTATGTCAAGAAACGTTTGAACTGAATAATTCCGTTAAAAGAGGCACTTTTGTTGTGTCTCTTTTTTCGGTTGAATAACCTGATCACCTTGATGAGAAACGTAACCAAAACCATTACAACAGTTGCTTTATTTCCAAATAATCTCTTTTTTCTGTTTAAAATAAACAATATGTGGAACAGTAAACTGGAAAAGACGATTTTAAGGAGGAGTCAAAATGAAGACCACGTATGAAGAATGTATTCAAGCTTGCCTGGAATGCATGGAAGCATGCAACCGCTGCTACTCAAGCTGCTTATCAGAAGAAAATGTAAAAATGATGGCAGGCTGTATTAGGCTTGACCGCGAGTGTGCAGATATTTGTGCGTTCGCTGCCAAGTCTATGCAAAGCAGCAGCCCATTTGCCAAACAAATTTGTGAATTATGTGCAGAAATTTGCGAAGCGTGCGGAAACGAATGCAAAAAGCATGAAGCCGAACATTGCCAGCGCTGTGCAGAAGCTTGCTTTAAATGTGCAGAAGTATGCCGGGGCATGGCAGCTTAACACAAAAAAGGCTGGGTGACCCAGCCTTTTTTCCTTTAACTCTTTATTAACCTTTCTTGGTTACACCTACAGGCATTTCCCTCATAAAACGAACACTGTTTTATTTTCCGTTACAGCTTATTTTAGCAACTTTTTTTCCTGAACTCCCTTTTATCAGCACAAGCATTTATCGATAAGTGCCAAACCTCTTCTCCGGGAATTAGATAAAAAGTTTTTTCGAGAATACATTCCTTCTAACACTATCTGTCAACCTGCATTTCTTTATGCTTGCCTTATTCTTCCACCAACACTTCTTTTGGCACCGCAAACAAAGAAGTGATAATAAAAGCAGCGGCAAAAATCAAAACAGAAACGATCATGTACGCGAGCAATTGGCTCCATTCATAAATATACATTAAAGGAGAAAGTACAACAGCCAATCCATAAGAATTTGCTTGAACATTCAGCAAAGATAAAACGATGCCTCCAATGGCAGAACAAGCAATCATCACATAAAGCGGTTTCAAGCTGTAGCGCATAACAACCCCAAACAGGGCTGGCTCACTTACACCCAGCAATTGTGTTAGTGCCGCACTCATGCCTGTTACTTTTACTGTGCGTTTTTTTGCTTTTAACGTAATTCCTAAACAAACACCTGCATTCGCAAATCCGTACATCGCACAAAGTGTGATCAGCGGGTTAAATCCTGTGTTTGCCAGCAGTGTAGTTTCAATCATGATAAATAAATGGTGCATCCCTGTTATAACTGCGAGCGGATACAAAAAGCCAATCAACAATCCGCCTATGCCAAGAGGAGCGTCTATCAGCTGTGTTACAACGGTTACTAATCCTGCTTCAATAAAATGCAATAAAGGTCCTAACACCAGAAGCCCGGCAATCATCATAACCAGCAACACAAGGAACGGAGTAAAAATTAAATCCAGCGCATTTGGCATTTTCGCCCGCAGTTTTTTTTCAAGTTTCGCGCCAAGAATTCCTACAACCAGCGCCGTTAATACACTGCCTTGATATCCAACAACCGGAATAAAGCCAAAAGCCATGATTGGTTTTACCCCACTATTAATATCGGCCACTGCGTAAGCATTTGGAAGAGCAGGAGAAACAAGCATGAGCCCGATAACAAAACCGATAATTGGCATGCCGCCAAAGTTTCTAAAAGCTGACCAGCAAATTAATGCAGGCAAAAAAGCAAAAGCGGTGTCGGTCAATACAGAGATAAGCGTCTGTAAATAAGCCGGTATGTCTTCAATGCTCATACCTGCTGCGCTTAAAACCGTTGCATTAAACAAAACGCCTTTTAAACCAAGGAATAAACCGGTTGCTGCAATAATTGGGATAATTGGAATAAAAATATCAGCTAACGTCCGGACCGCCCTTTTGATTCCTTTTTCTTTTACGGATGAGGACGCATTCGCTTGTTTAGCGTCCTCGGGCTGGCTTCCTTTTAAAGCAGCGTATACTTTATTGACAGTACCGGTGCCTAAAATAACCTGGTACTGCCCCGCGTTAAAAAACACGCCTTTTACTTCATCAATTTTTTCTATTTCCTCATCCGCCACTTTTGTGCGATCTTTAATTGAAAAGCGCAATCTAGTTGCACAGTGAGTATATGATTCGATGTTGTCTTCACCGATAACAGATACTATTTCTTTTCCGATACGTTCATATTTTGTTTTATCCATGATGTCTCTCTTCTTTCTGTAAAAGGATTAATGCTTGATAAGGTTTCAAAACCATTTCTTGGTTTGATGGGATTTCTTCTTTGTAGTTGTTTAATAAAACCGTGTAATGATTTTGATCAATTTCAACATGTTGATTTTCGGCTGAGAAATTAAAGTAACACACGACTTTTTTTCCGTTCCATTTGCGCTTATACGCCATTATCACTGGATGTTCTGTTAAAATAGGTTCGATATCCCCGTAGATTAAACACTCACTTGCTTCGCCAGACTGTCTTGTTTGAATCATCTTTCGGTAAAAATTCAAAATCGAATCCGGGTCTTTTTCTTGCTGCTCTACATTAATCGAGTTGTAATTCTCATTCATTCCTAACCAGGGTTTTGCTTTTGAAAACCCTCCGTATTCATTTTCATTCCAATGAAAAGGCGTTCTTGAATTGTCACGGCTTCTTAAATTGATGAAATGCAATGCTTCTTCTGCCGTAAAACCTTCGTTCATCGAACGGTAATACTGGTCGATGCTTGAGATATCATCAAATTCTTCAATGCTTTTTCTCGTAAAATTTGTCATGCCGATTTCCTGGCCCTGGTAAATAAAAGGTGTGCCGCGAAGAAAGAAAAACATGGCTCCAAGCATTGTAGCTGAATAAAAGTTCCGGTTTTCTTCTTCTTTTATATACTTGCTTATGGAACGATTTTGATCATGATTCTCTAAAAAGTTCGCTCCCCAGCCCGCTTTTTGAATTTCCATTTGGCTTGTGAAAATCAAGTTTTTTAAGTCCAGCACATTCCAGTCGACCCTTTTAAACCACTCACTGCCTGAAGCAACATCAAGGTCTGCATACCTAAAATCAAAGATCATCGAAAAATACCCGTTCTCTCCAATAAAATCCCCATATTGCTCATACGGCACTCCAGGAGCTTCACCAATGGTAACACAATCATATTTTGAAAACACTTCTTCTTGCAATTCAT
This sequence comes from Domibacillus sp., assembly GCA_031177795.1. Taxonomy (GTDB): domain Bacteria; phylum Bacillota; class Bacilli; order Bacillales; family Domibacillaceae; genus Domibacillus. Next base: position 773 of record JAPSKG010000041.1, on the reverse strand, counting down.
GAAGGAAATCAGCGATCCCTACTTGATTGCGCGCTTTTATCGTGCATTTTCCAAGCCCATCTACTCCATCAGGAGGAAGATCTTCGTACGCCTGGTCTTTCTTGATAAAGGTAATGGCATCCACCCTGAATCCGGCAAGCCCTTTTTCAAGCCAGTAAATAACCATTTTATACAATTCATCTCTGACTTGCTTGTTTTCCCAGTTTAAATCAGGCTGCTTAACGGCAAAAGAATGAAAATAATATTGGTCTGTGTTTGGAAGAGGCTCCCACACACTTCCGCCAAATACAGAACGCCAATTGTTAGGTGGCTGACCATTTTTTCCAGGCTTTAGTATGTAATAATCTTTGTATTTGCTGTCAGGGTTTTGCAGCAAATCCTGAAACCATGGATGTTCATCTGATGTATGGTTAATCACCAGGTCGAGAACAGTCTTAATTCCTTTTTCTTTCGCTTTTTCAATGAGCTCATCCAAATCTTTCATTTCACCAAACTCTGGATTTAACTGATAGTAATCCGAGATATCATACCCGTTATCCGCCATTGGTGATTTGTATATTGGGCAAATCCAAATCATCGTAATACCTAAAGATTGAAGATAATCAAGTTTCTCAGTGATCCCTTTTATATCGCCTATTCCATCGTTGTTCGAATCATAAAAACTTTTCGGGTAAATTTGATAAATAACTTCTTTCTGCCACCACTTTTTTTGCATGTCGGCTCCTCCAATGATGTTTTTTAAAGAAAAGCTTAAAAATTTAAATGTGGGAACG
>JAPSKG010000270.1 GCA_031177795.1 Domibacillus sp. | reverse complement strand
AACTATTCGTTCTATGCGTGAAGGAGAAATGGTGTTTGGAAACGAACCCATTATGCGAATTGAAGCGCCACTGGCTCAGGCGCAGCTTTTAGAAACGCTTTTGCTGAATGTTATTAACTACCAGACGTTAATTGCAACAAAAGCGTCACGAATGATGCAGGTGGTTGGAGATGGAACTGCGCTGGAGTTTGGCACAAGGCGTGCACATGAAACCGAAGCGGCTATCTGGGGCGCACGCGCAGCTTACCTCACTGGATTTGCTGGAACAAGCAACGTCCGTGCAGGAAAAATATTTGGCATTCCCATATCAGGCACGCATGCTCATGCAATGGTACAGGCATATCAAGATGAATACGTGGCGTTTAAAAAGTATGCAGAAACACACACAGACTGCGTGTTTCTTGTGGATACATACGATACTTTGCGATCCGGTGTGCCAAATGCTATACGTGTAGCAAAAGAATTTAACGGCAAAATTCATTTTAAAGGCATTCGCCTGGACAGCGGCGATCTGGCTTATTTGTCGAAAAAAGCGCGGGCTATGCTGGATGAAGCCGGATTTCCGGAAGCGAAAATTATTGCATCTAACGACCTGGATGAAGACACTATCACGAGCTTAAACGCGCAGGGAGCAAAAATTGATATTTGGGGCATTGGGACAAAATTAATTACGGCTTTTGACCAGCCGGCACTTGGCGCAGTGTTTAAACTCGTTTCTATTGAAAATGACAAAGGAGAAATGGTCGATACAATTAAAATTTCCGGAAATCCTGAAAAAGTGACTACACCAGGAAAAAAGAAAGTTTACCGCATCATTAACAATGCAAATGGAAAAGCAGAAGGTGATTATATTGCGCTTGAATACGAAAATCCACAACAAGAAGAAAAGCTGAAAATGTTTCACCCTGTGCATACCTACATTAGTAAGTTTGTCACAAATTTTACAGCAAGGGAACTTCATCAAGATATTTTCGTGAAAGGAAAAACAGTATACAAAAAACCATCGCTTGAAGAAATCCGGGAGTATGTCCAGAAAAGCCTGGCTGTTTTATGGGATGAATATAAAAGGCCGGTTAACCCGGAACAATATCCAGTCGATTTAAGCCCCGCTTGCTGGGAGCATAAGATGAAGAAAATTGAAGAAATGATGCCTCCATCAGCACGCTGATTAAAAAAGGGGACTGTTCATTAAAAAAGTGGCAGTGCCCCTTGATAAACCAGGCGCGAAACCAATTACGCTTGGTTATCATAAATAAAAAGGAGAAGGACTTTTTAAATTGAAATTAAAAAGCTTAAAATGCTTCTCAATCTTGTAATTAACTTAGTAGATTAAGAAAGAGAGGGTTTACTTTTTTCAGAATATTAGGTATTTTTAAGGTAAGGTGAAAAGGGAACAGGAGGAGTATGACATGCTGTTTCAAAAAGGCAAGCTAAAAGTGCGTCCGCTTGAAGAAAAAGATCAAACGCTGCTTGTTAAATGGCTGTCGGATCCGGTCGTGCTCACGTTTTATAAAGGCCGTGACAATTCGTTTGACCTTGAAAAAGTAAAAAAAGAGTTTTACACGGAAAAAGAAGGTCTTATTCGTGGAATTATTGAATTTGATAAAACTGAAATTGGTTATATTCAGTATTACCCGCTTAATGCCGAAGAAAGGGCGTTATACGGATATGAAGAAAACACTATTATTTTTGGAACCAACCAGCTGATTGGAGAAATTAGTTATTGGAATAAAGGAATTGGCAAAGTGCTTGTAAAAGCAGTTGTTGAACATCTTTTAAATAAAAAACAAGCAGAAAAAATAGTAATGGATCCACAAGAGTGGAATGTACGGGCGATTCGCTGTTATGAAAAATGCGGCTTTCAGAAAATAAAGAAGCTGCCGGAACGAGAGTGGCACGAAGGAAAATACCATGATTGCTGGTTGATGGAATACACTAAATAAAAACGAAAAGCAGAGGCGCTTTTCGTTTTATTTTTGTGCTTCTTTTACTTTAGGTTCAGGATGTTTAAAGTAGCAGATATCTGATGTTTAATAATAAACTGGCTTTTTTTCTTTTCGCAGCAATCGGGTAAGCGAAAAAAGCATTAGCAATATAAAAAAAGTAAAAGGCAGAACTTTTTTAAATGAAGAAGGGATTAATGAAAAAGATCCGCCATTTGTTTGTCAGCAAGGTTGTTCCAAAAAAACAAATATAGCAAGAAGGACTGAAAGCGCGGGAAAGT
>JAPSKG010000040.1 GCA_031177795.1 Domibacillus sp. | reverse complement strand
GGGTAAGATAAATTGTGGCAAACAAAGGTTAGAGGACATGAGCCTCTAGCCTTTGAACATGGAATTGGAGGGAATAGCAAGATGACTCAAGGCGAAAAAATTACTATGCAAAATGGTGTACTAAACGTTCCAAACAACCCGGTTGTTCCTTTTATCGAGGGCGATGGGATCGGCCCGGATATTTGGGCTGCAGCATCACGCGTATTGGACGCAGCGGTTGAGAAAGCATACAACGGCGAAAAGAAAATCGTTTGGAAAGAAGTTCTTGCCGGCGAAAAAGCGTTTAATCAAACAGGTGAGTGGCTTCCACAAGAAACACTTGACTTGATTGATGAGTATTTGATCGCAATTAAAGGTCCACTTACAACTCCAGTTGGCGGCGGAATTCGTTCGTTAAACGTAGCACTTCGCCAGGAATTGGATCTTTTCACTTGCCTTCGTCCTGTTCGTTATTTTGACGGTGTACCTTCACCAGTAAAACGTCCGGAAGATACAGATATGGTTATTTTCCGTGAAAACACAGAAGATATTTATGCAGGTATTGAATATGCAGAAGGTTCAGACGAAGTAAAAAAAGTGATTGAATTCCTTAAAAATGAAATGGGTGTAAATAAAATCCGTTTCCCTGAAACATCAGGTATCGGAATTAAACCAGTTTCAAAAGAAGGAACTGAACGCCTTGTGCGTGCGGCAATTAACTATGCGTTGAAAGAAGGCCGTAAATCTGTAACGCTTGTTCATAAAGGAAACATTATGAAATTTACAGAAGGCGCATTTAAAAACTGGGGCTACGAGCTTGCTGAAAAAGAATTCGGCGATAAAGTTTTCACATGGGCACAGTACGATAAAATTAAAGAAGCTGAAGGCACAGAAGCGGCGAACAAAGCGCAGTCTGAAGCAGAAGCAGCAGGCAAAATCGTTGTAAAAGATTCGATTGCAGACATTTTCTTGCAACAAATTTTAACTCGTCCAAAAGAGTTTGATGTTGTGGCAACAATGAACTTGAACGGGGACTATATTTCTGATGCGCTGGCAGCTCAAGTTGGCGGAATTGGGATTGCACCTGGTGCAAATATTAACTATGAAACTGGCCATGCTATTTTTGAAGCTACTCACGGCACAGCACCGAAATATGCCGGTCTTGACAAAGTTAATCCTTCTTCTGTTTTATTATCAGGCGTGTTGCTTCTTGAACATCTTGGCTGGACAGAAGCTGCAACTTCAATTACAAAATCAGTGGAAAAAACAATTTCTTCAAAGGTTGTTACATATGACTTTGCTCGTTTAATGGATGGAGCAACAGAAGTAAAATGCTCTGAATTCGCTGATGAATTAATTAAAAACCTTTAATAGATAGCTGCTTCCTTGCAAGGAAGCAGCTATACATATATTTACTTATTACTAAGGAGGAGTTTTGTTATGACAGCATACAATCGTAAGAAAGTTTCTGTAATTGGCGGCGGGTTTACTGGGGCAACAACTGCATTTCTTCTTGCACAAAAAGAATTAGCTGATGTTGTATTAGTGGATATTCCACAAGCTGAAGGCCCGACAAAAGGGAAAGCTCTTGACATGCTGGAAGCCAGCCCGGTTCAAGGATTTGACGCAAACATTACAGGAACATCTGATTACGCAGAAACAGCAGATTCAGACATTGTCATTATCACAGCAGGCATTGCACGCAAGCCAGGCATGAGCCGTGACGACCTTGTTCAAACAAATCAAAAAGTAATGAAATCTGTAGCAGCTGAAGTAGCAAAATATTCTCCAAACTGCACAATCATTGTGCTAACAAACCCTGTGGATGCCATGACATACACAGTTTTAAAAGAAACAGGCTTTCCTAAAAACCGTGTAATTGGCCAGTCTGGCGTTTTGGATACAGCGCGTTTCCGTACATTTGTTGCTCAAGAATTAAAAATATCTGTAAAAGATGTAACTGGATTTGTTCTTGGCGGCCATGGAGACGACATGGTTCCACTTGTGCGCTATTCTTACGCTGGCGGCATCCCGCTGGAAACACTTATTCCACAAGAGCGCCTTGAAGCGATAGTGGAGCGTACGCGTAAAGGCGGCGGCGAAATTGTCCAGCTTCTTGGCAACGGATCAGCTTATTATGCGCCGGCTGCATCTCTTGTTGAAATGACGGAAGCGATCTTAAAAGATCAACGACGCATTCTTCCAGCAATTGCTTACCTGGAGGGAGAGTATGGGTACAACGATTTGTACCTTGGTGTCCCGACTATTCTTGGTGGCAATGGAATTGAAAAAGTAATTGAGCTTGAATTAACTGCGGAAGAAAAAGCAGGTCTTGACAAATCTGCTGAAGCTGTACGCAACGTAATGTCAGTTCTTGCATAATTATGTAAAAAAGAACTTGCCAGTTGACGGCAGGTTCTTTTTTTTATGCAATAATCATGCAGAACCGCCCTTTCTCAAGTGGCTTGAATTCGTTATAATGAAAGATAGACATGCAAATCAGGAGGGCAAAATGAAGAAAATTTTAGTTGTAGATGATGAATCGTCTATCGTTACGTTAATTAAATATAACTTGGAGCAATCTGGTTTTATTGTAGAAACGGCATCCGATGGAGAAGAAGCTCTTCAGCAAGCTGAAGCAGTTTCGCCGGATTTGATTATTTTAGATTGGATGCTGCCGAAGTTTGATGGCATGGAAGTGTGTAAAGATCTTCGTCAGCGCCGTGTAACAACACCAATCTTAATGCTGACAGCAAGAGATGAAGAATTCGATAAAGTACTCGGGCTAGAGCTTGGGGCTGATGATTACATGACGAAACCGTTTAGCCCGAGAGAGTTGATCGCTCGTGTAAAAGCTATTTTACGTCGGGTTCAGCAAGCTCCTCCCGAACCGGTTGAGGAAGAAAACGAAACTGAATCGTCCATTAAAGTAGCGGAGTTAATTTTGTTTCCGGAAAAATATGAAGCGTATTATAAAGAGAATTTGCTTGAGTTAACACCAAAAGAGTTTGAGCTTCTTTTGTTTTTAGCTGAAAACAAAACAAGGGTTTTAACACGTGACCAGCTGCTTAGTGCAGTGTGGAAATATGATTTTGTCGGGGATACTCGTATTGTAGATGTTCATATCAGCCATTTGCGTGAAAAGATTGAAGAAAACACCAAAAAGCCTCAATACATTAAAACGATTCGCGGTCTTGGCTATAAGCTGGAAGAACCAAAAGAAGCATGATCAATTTTCGAACACGTTTTGTTTTGTCGCTGCTGGCTCTTATTACTGTTGTTTTAATTGCTTTAGGCTTATGGCTTGGCCAGCTGTTCAAAACGTATTATCTGGCAACCATTAATGACCGTCTTGAAAAAGAATCGGCATTGCTTGCTGAGGCAGTCCAAAACACTGGAGGAATCAAGTCGGTTACTGCTGAACGACTTGAATCCTGGAGTGAAACAATGGACATGAGGCTAAGCGTGGCAAATCCTGCGGGAACAATATTGTATGACAGCGGCGGAACAAGCAATGGTCAGAAAAAAGTCCATTCTGACATCGTAAAACGAATTCCTCAGACAAAAAACCCTAATACTTATAAAAATGCCTTAAGGCGAAAACTGGATATTCAATATCATTGGAAAGATATTTTAACGGAAGACGGCAAAAGAGAAGGCTACTTAGTGGTTAGCATGCGGGTAAATGCATTGGATGAAGTTTACGGGCATATTTGGCTTCTTTTACTTGTATCCCTTGCCCTCACGCTTATCCTTATTATCTTGATTGGGACAAAGATAACGAGCCGGTATGTTAAGCCGGTTGAATCAGCCACAGCGGTTGCGATTGAATTAGCCAAAGGAAATTACCGGGCTCGTACGTATGAAACGCCTCCGGATGAAGTTGGGATGTTAAATACCTCTATTAACATCCTGGCCCGCAACTTACAGGAAATGATGCAGGCACAAGAAGTACATCAAAACAGGCTAACAACGTTAATTGAAAACATTGACAGCGGCTTGCTTTTAATAGATGACCGCGGTTTTATTGTAATGGCAAACCGTTCTTTTAAGAAAATGTTTGGGACAAAGAGAATTTTAAAGAAAAGATACCATGAAGTGATCACACAAACTGAAATTATTAAAGTAGTCGAAGATGTGTTTATAACCGAAAAAGGTGTACGCCGCCAAATCAAAATCCCTCTTGAACTTGAACAAAAAGAAGTGGAAGTATCGGGCGCGCCAATTATAGGAACAAACGATGAGTGGAAAGGCATTTTAGTTGTTTTTCACGATATTACAGAAATCAAGCAGCTTGAACAAATGAGGAAAGATTTTGTTGCAAACGTATCCCATGAATTAAAAACACCGATCACGTCAATCAAAGGATTTACCGAAACACTGTTGGATGGCGCATTAAACGATCCGCATGCAGCAAAAATGTTTCTTGATATTATTTGGAAAGAAAGCGGCCGCATGGAAACGCTCGTAGCTGATTTGCTGGATTTATCAAAAATTGAACAAAAAGGCCTTTCTCTTAATATTAAGCGTATTTCGTTAAATAAATTAGTGAAAGAAGTAGTGGTTACATTAGAAAACAGGCTTGAGGCAAAGCAGCTTGTTTTGCAAGTAAATTTACCGGATGGTTTATTTATACAAGGCGACGAGTACAGATTAAAACAAGTGTTTTTAAATTTGATTACAAATGCAATTTTATACACGCCGCCAGGCGGCCGTATAACGATAGAAGGAAAAGATTCAGAACAGCTGGTTCACGTGACGGTTTCCGACACAGGAATTGGCATCGAGAAATCGGAACTGCCGCGCATTTTTGAACGGTTTTACCGTGTAGATAAAGCGCGAAGCCGAGAATCCGGCGGTACAGGCCTCGGTCTTGCAATAGTAAAGCATATTATGGAAGCTCATCACGGAAAAATAAAAGCTGAAAGCAAGCCTAATGAAGGAACTTCTTTTACGGTTTCTTTTCAAAAAAACTTTGCGGGAGATTTTACAAAAAATTAATGAATCGTTTACATTCATTTTATATTCAACTGGTATAGTATGTTTATCAACCCCTTTATCCAGCTTTTGTTTGGCGAACCTCGTCCGCGAGGTTTTCGCCGCTTTTTTTTAACAACAGGGGATGATAACAGGCTAAGCCGTTATTTTCTTTTTTTGTTCTGCACATGGTAGAATGAAAAAGAAAATAACGGCTTTTTTTATGCGCATTAAACGCGCTGCAAAGGAGGAAGCATGGAAAAAAAACTTGTGCTGATCGATGGAAACAGCATTGCATACAGAGCGTTTTTTGCATTGCCGCTGTTAAGTAATTCAAAAGGCATTCACACAAACGCTGTTTATGGTTTTGCAATGATGCTAAACAAAATTTTAAAAGATGAAAAACCTACGCATATTCTTGTTGCGTTTGATGCCGGGAAAACCACTTTCCGTCATGAAACATTTAAAGAGTATAAAGGAACACGACAAAAAACGCCGCCGGAATTGTCCGAGCAGTTTTCTTATGTTCGTGAATTGTTAAAAGCCTACAATATTCCTTACTTTGAGCTTGAAAACTATGAAGCGGATGACATTATTGGTACCCTGTCTCTTGCGGCAGAAAAAGATGATTTTACTGTCAAAGTGTATTCGGGCGATAAAGATTTAACACAGCTGGCAACGGACAAAACAACAGTTTGTATTACACGTAAAGGAATCACAGATATCGAAGAATACACCCCTGAACATATTCAAGAAAAATATGGACTTACCCCTCTTCAAATTATTGACATGAAGGGCCTTATGGGTGATTCATCTGATAATATTCCTGGTGTGCCGGGTGTTGGAGAAAAAACAGCAATTAAGCTTCTTAAACAGTTTCAGTCAATCGAATCATTGCTTGAATCAATTGATGAAGTGAGCGGCGCAAAATTAAAAGAAAAGCTTGAACAGCATAAAGAACTGGCTGTAATGAGCAAAGAGCTTGCAACGATTTTGCGGACAGTTCCACTTGATTTGGCAACAGACCGTCTGGTTTACAAAGGTGCTAATGATGACCATTTATACAATCTTTATAAAGATTTGGAATTTAAGTCGCTTCTTGATGGGTTAAACCGTACAGAAGAAAAGCAGGAAACAACAAAGGTATCTTTTGAAATTGTATCTGATCCAGAACCAGCTCATTTCGCACAAGCTAATGCGCTGTATGTCGAAATGATTGATATCAATTACCATAAAGCACCGGTTGAAGCCATTGCTGTATCAGGAAACGGGACAACCATTTTTATGAAGGCTGAAACAGCTCTTGCTTCTACTGCTTTTAAGCAATGGGCAGAAAATGAATCAGCTCCCAAAACCGTTTTTGATGCAAAGCGGACTGTGATCGCACTTCGCCGCCACGGCATTGAACTAGCCGGTGTTCAGTTTGACGTGTTTTTAGCTTCTTACTTAATTAATCCTTCAGAGTCACCGGAAGATTTTGCGGCCGTAGCAAAATTGCATGGAGAAACTGGAATCGCTCCTGATGAAGCAATCTATGGAAAAGGTGCCAAGCGGGTGCTTCCGGCAACAAGCGATTACGCCCCTCATGTTAGTGCAAAAGCAGAAGCGCTTAGCCGCCTGGATGAAACTTGCAGAAAAGAACTTTTTGAAAACAATCAAACAGAGCTATTTGAAGAACTGGAATTGCCGCTTGCTTTAATTTTGGCTGACATGGAATCGGAAGGTGTACGGGTTGATATTGAACGCCTCAATGATATGGGCACAGAATTGAAAAAACGCCTGGTGGAGATGGAACAAACAATTCACAAACTGGCAGGAATGGAGTTCAACATTAATTCACCAAAACAACTTGGGGTAGTTTTGTTTGAAAAGCTTGGCCTTCCTTCATTGAAAAAAACGAAAACAGGCTATTCAACTTCTGCGGATGTGCTTGAAAAGCTAGCGCCTTCTCATGAAATTGTTCAGCATATTTTAGATTACCGACAAATTGGAAAGCTGCAATCTACCTATGTTGAAGGATTGCTTAAAGTAGCGGATCCTAAAACACATAAAATTCATACGCGTTTTAACCAGGCCCTTACGCAAACAGGCAGGCTCAGCTCAACAGATCCGAATCTGCAAAACATTCCGATCCGTTTAGAAGAAGGACGAAAAATCCGGCAGGCTTTTATTCCAGAAAAAACTGATTCTGTTATGTTTGCAGCGGATTATTCTCAAATTGAACTGCGCGTGTTGGCTCATATAAGCAAAGACGAAAAGTTAATTGATGCTTTTAAGGAAGGGCTTGATATTCACACAGCTACTGCTATGGAAGTGTTTCATGTAGAGCAGGACGGTGTTACCTCTAATATGCGACGTCAAGCAAAAGCAGTGAATTTTGGCATTGTGTACGGAATTAGTGATTATGGCTTGTCGCAAAGCCTCGGGATTACACGAAAAGAAGCAGCCGATTTTATTGAACGTTATTTAAACACGTATCCAGGTGTAAAAGAGTACATGGACACGATTATTCGGGAAGCAAAAGAAAAAGGGTTTGTCACCACTCTTTTAAACCGGCGCCGCTATATTCCTGAAATTACAAGCCGCAATTTTAATTTGCGTTCATTTGGCGAACGAACAGCCATGAACACTCCAATCCAGGGGAGTGCAGCAGATATTATAAAAAAAGCAATGATTGATGCTGCTGAACGACTGAAAAAAGAAAACTTAACCTCAAAGCTTCTTCTCCAGGTACATGATGAATTGATTTTTGATGTGCCAAAAGAAGAAATTGATATAATGAAACAAATCGTGCCCGACGTTATGGAAAACGCTTTTGACCTGGATGTTCCAATAAAAGTTGATTATTCATTTGGTCCAACCTGGTACGATGCAAAGTAGGGAGAGAAAGAAATGCCTGAATTACCCGAAGTAGAAACGGTCCGCCGAACGTTGTCCGATCTTGCTGTAGGCAAAACAATAGCCAATGTGCAGGTGCGCTGGCCGAAAATGATTAAACAGCCTGAAGCAGATCAGTTCCGGGAAGCAGTCGTTGGTGAAACCATACAAGCCATTGAACGGCGAGGGAAATTTCTGATTTTTCAACTTGATCATTACACACTTGTCTCGCATTTACGCATGGAAGGGAAGTTTAGCGTAAATGAACAATCAGAAGCAGAAGCACCTCATACACATGTGGTGTTTGAATTTACAGACAAAACAGAACTGCGCTACCGTGATGTACGCAAGTTTGGTACTATGCATTTAGTGAAAAAAGGAACTGAGCATGACCTGCCATCCTTAAAAGCTTTAGGACCTGAGCCATTTGACTCGTTGTTTACAGCTGAGTATTTATACGAAAAACTGAAAAGAACATCCCGGCAGGTGAAAACAGCACTGCTGGACCAAATTATTGTTACTGGCCTCGGGAATATTTACGTTGATGAAGTGCTGTTCCGATCTAAAATACATCCACACCGTTTAGCTTCTTCCATCACACTAAAAGAAGCAGGGCTTATTCACTTTTATACAAAAAGTGTGCTTGAAGAAGCGGTGAAACGAGGGGGAAGTACGATTCGCACATATATAAACAGCCAGGGGAAAAAAGGAACTTTTCAAGAATTGTTAAATGTATATGGACGTGCAGGAAAAGCATGTGTAGATTGTGGGACCGAAATTATCAAAACAAAAACAGGCGGGCGCGGCACGCATATTTGTTTGAATTGCCAGCCAATTGAAAAGCCATTATGATTATTGGGCTAACAGGCGGAATTGCAAGCGGCAAAAGCACAGTCAGCAATATGTTAAAAGAAAAAGGGTTTACAGTGATTGATGCAGATATAGCGGCACGCGCTGTGGTAGAGCCAGGCCGATCCGCTCTCAAGGAAATTGTTCGTCAATTTGGTTTCGGTGTTTTAACAGAGGAAGGAACTTTAGATCGAGCCAAAATGGGCTCAATTGTTTTTCAAGATAAAGAAAAACGAAAACAATTAAACGAAATTGTGCATCCAGCTGTTCGGCAGTGGATGCTTGCAGAAAAAAGCAAAGCGATGGAAGCCGGGAAAAAAACCATCTTTTATGATATACCGCTTTTGTTTGAAAGCAAGTTAACATGGATGGTCGATAAAACGCTTCTTGTGTATGTTGAGCCGGATATACAATTAGAAAGATTAATGAAAAGAAACGGATTCACAGAACAAGAAGCAAAAGCCCGTATCCAATCACAAATGCCTATTACAGAAAAACGAAAACTAGCAGATAAAATAATTGATAACAGCAGGACAATAGAAGAAACAACAAAACAATTGAATGAATGGATTACCCGACAAAGTTTAACCCCTTAGTCGGGTCTTTTTTTGTCCCTTTAGTTAAATATTAAAAAAAAACAAAATCGGGCCATTTTTTTATTTTATTTAGCGGCTAATGTGTTATACTTATTTCGTAAATAAATTAAAAAGTATAACATTAATGTATAGGAGGCTCTTATTTATGACAAAAGCGAAAGTAGCAATTAACGGATTTGGCCGTATTGGCCGCATGGTGTTTCGTAGAGCAATTGAAAACAGTGCACTTGATATTGTGGCAGTGAACGCCAGTTATCCGGCGGCAACGCTTGCGCATTTGCTTAAATATGATACAACCCACGGGAAATTTGAAGGGGACGTTCAAGCGGAGGAAAATGCTTTAATTGTAAACGGAAAAAAAATTAAGTTGCTTTCAAGCCGTGATCCGCTGGAGCTTCCGTGGACAAATTTAGGTATTGATATTGTTATTGAAGCAACAGGGAAATTTAATGAACGCGAAAAAGCAGCCCTCCATTTAAAGGCGGGAGCGAAAAAAGTGATTCTTACCGCCCCTGGTAAAAATGAAGATGTCACAATTGTAATGGGCGTTAATGAAGAAACACTAGATATTGCGCAGCACGACATCATTTCAAATGCTTCATGTACGACAAATTGTTTGGCGCCGGTTGCAAAAGTATTAGATGAAGAATTTGGAATTGAAAACGGTTTAATGACAACTGTTCATGCTTACACAAATGATCAAAAAAATATAGATAATCCTCATAAAGATTTGCGCCGTGCCCGTGCATGTGCTCAATCAATCATTCCAACTTCCACTGGAGCAGCCAAAGCATTATCACTTGTGCTGCCTCATTTAAAAGGAAAATTGCATGGTATGGCGCTTCGCGTCCCAACGTCGAATGTTTCTCTTGTTGATTTAGTGGTGGACGTGAAACGGCCAGTTACAGCAGAAGAAGTAAACCAAGCATTTATGAAAGCATCAAAAAGCAAACTAAAAGGCATTTTAGACTTTACAGAAGAACCGCTTGTTTCAGTGGATTTCAACACTAGTCCGTTTTCATCTACTGTAGATGGATTAACAACAATTGTTATGGAGGAAACAAAAGTGAAAGTGCTTGCCTGGTACGATAATGAGTGGGGTTATTCTTGTAGAGTTGTGGACCTTGCTCAGCTTGTTGCAAAAGAAATGAAAAAGAAAGTTTATGTGTCTGCATAATGCTTGTTTAAAATGGCTCCGGCACCTGCCGGAGTTTTTCTTTTGAAAAAAATAAAAGAAACTTGTTGCAAAATGTTGCGGCAGGTCGTATACTCAGTTTTGTGAAATAAATGCTTAAAGGGTTAGGACCTCTTCGGACTAACTTTCCCCCGTGGCAGTGATCACTTTTACAATTGATTCAAAAAATACTTTGTAAAAGGGGGAACGATCATGGAAACAATGGGTCGTCACGTCATTTCAGAATTATGGGGCTGCAATTTTGACAAATTAAACGATATGGAAGTCATAGAGAGAACGTTTGTCGACGCCGCTCTTAAATCAGGTGCGGAAATTCGCGAAGTCGCGTTCCACAAGTTTGCTCCACAGGGAGTAAGTGGAGTCGTCATCATCTCCGAGTCACATTTAACGATTCACAGCTTCCCGGAACATGGATATGCCAGCATTGACGTATATACATGTGGGGATTTGGATCCAAATATTGCTGCAGACTATATTGCAGAGGCACTCGAAGCTGAAACGCGTGAAACAATTGAAATGCCGCGCGGTATGGGTCCTGTGCGTTCACAACTTAAACAATCAGCAGGCGTTATGTAAACAAAAAGGAGTGTATGAGTGATCATACACTCCTTTTCTATTTTCATGATGTCTTTTTTTTAGTATGATAAAGGGTAAAGATAGAGAAATCGGAGTTGATTAACCATGATTTGCCCTGACTGCCGTTTTAACGGAACGAAAGTAGTCGATTCGCGCCCGGCAGATGACGGGCATTCCATCCGCCGGCGCCGTGAATGTGAAAAATGCGGTTACCGGTTTACAACATTTGAACGTGTAGAACATATACCGCTTATTGTTGTAAAAAAAGAAGGGATGCGCGAAGAATTCAATCGTGAAAAAATGCTGCGAGGCTTAATAAAAGCATGTGAAAAACGCCCAGTTCCCCTTAGCGCACTTGAAAAACTAACTGCCGATATTGAACGAGATCTTCGAGCAAAAGGAGTTTCAGAAGTGCAGTCGGACGAAGTTGGGGAAATGGTAATGGACCGGCTTTCAAATATTGATGAAGTTGCTTATGTCCGTTTTGCCTCCGTTTACAGGCAGTTTAAAGATATTAACGTTTTTTTAGATGAATTAAAAGAAATTATTAACAAAGAAAAATAAGAACCCGGGAGAAATAATGCTCCGGGCTCTTTTTCTTCTAGCAGGAGTGATTAAAAAATGAATAGGCATTGGAATGAGATACAGCCTGCAGATGCGTATATAATTTCGATGTCCGGCTGTATTGACAGCCTTGAGCAAAAAGTGATTACACTTTTATACCAGCCGCTTATTGGAGCGCAAGCACTGAGCTTATATATGACAATGTATGCAGAAATAAAAGAGGGAAAGCTTTCATCAGGAGAAGCCCCGCATTATCATTTAATGAATACGCTTGGCTGCAACCTGCAGCAGATTTATGAAGATAGATTAAAGCTTGAAGGAATCGGTCTTTTAAAAACGTATATGAAAAAAAATGATTCAATTCGGGAATTTTTATATGAACTGCAGCCGCCTCTTGCGCCGGACCAATTTTTTTCTGATGGTCTTTTGAATGTATTCTTATATAAAAAACTTGGGCGGCCGCATTTTTTGCGTTTAAAGCAAATGTTTTGTGATAAAGAAACTAAATCCACTGATTTTCGCGATGTAACACGTGAGTTTCCGGAAGTTTTTTCAGCAGGCTACATAGAAAGCCGTGAAGCAGAGATAGATAGTGCCGCACCAGAAGGGATCCGGTTTGCATCAAAAGGAGAAAAAGCAGGTCCGGTATTAACGGACACGTTTGATTTCACAGCTCTTGAATTAAGCTTGAAAGATGCTCTTATTCCGGCATCTTCACTTAACCCTTTTATTAAAGAAACCATTAAAAAACTTTCATTTTTGTACGGGATTCAACCGCTTGAAATGAAAAACCTTGTTTTATCCGCTGTTAATGAGCAAGATGAAATTGATGTCGAGGAATTGAGGAAATCAGCGCGAGATGCTTATCAATTTGAAACAGGCGGTCGCCTGCCAGATATGATACCACGCATTCAAACGCCTGCCTCTCCTTCTATCCAAGAACCGAAAACACAAGAAGAAAAATTAATTCACTATTTAGAAACCGTTTCTCCGCGGCAGTTGCTGATCGACATTTCTGGCAGCGTGCCTTCAAAAGCAGACATGCAAATTGTTGAACAAGTGATGCTGCAATACAAACTAGAACCGGGCGTTGCCAATGTGTTAATTCAATATGTTATGTTAAAAACAGATATGAAGCTGACGAAAAGCTATGTAGATAAAATTGCTTCACATTGGGCGCGCAAAAAAGTGGCAACGGTTCTTGAAGCAATGAATTTAGCGAAAAGTGAACAAAAACAGTATGATGAGTGGGCAAAAAACAAAGACAAGCCGAAAACGAATGCAAACCGGAAGCCGACACGCCAGGAAAAGTTGCCGTCCTGGTTTACTGATAAAAAAGAAGAACCAAATAAGAACAGCAAGGAATTTGAAGCGAAAAAGCTGAAACTTCGAGAAG
>JAPSKG010000039.1 GCA_031177795.1 Domibacillus sp. | reverse complement strand
AGAGCTTGATATCACGCTTTACCGTGATGATTTAACTTTGAAAACAAAACAACCCGATCCAGAAGTAAAAGGATCGGAAATACCGTTCGACTTAAATGGAAAAACTGTAATTTTGGTTGATGATGTACTTTATACAGGACGAACTGTAAGAGCAGCAATGGACGCAATTATGGATATTGGCCGTCCATCTCACATTCAAATGGCAGTGCTTGTGGACAGAGGGCACCGGGAACTTCCAATCCGGGCTGACTATGTTGGAAAAAACATTCCTTCTGCAAAAAGTGAGCGAATTGTTGTGAAGCTAGAAGAAGTCGATGAAATAGATTGTATAAGTATTTATGAATAAAGAAAATGTTTGCAAAAAGTCCCGAGAGACTTTATTGAACGTTGACAACCTTTTAAAAATGCACGAGAGGCATTTAAGGGTGGAATCGGTCTGCACCTATGTGCAGTACAGCTTCGTTATGCTGTAAAAACGAGAAAACACCCTGATTTTCAGGGTGTTTTTTTCATGAAAACGGAGGCGGAATTCAATGATGAAAAATTTAGTTTCAATTAGGGATTTGAATAAAGATGAAATTTTGTTAATATTAATGCAGGCTCAAAAGTTTGCGCAAGGAGAACTCTGGACGCCAAATGAAAAATTGTTTGTGGCCAATCTGTTTTTTGAGGCAAGCACAAGAACGAAAGTCAGTTTTGAAATGGCCGAGCGTAAACTAGGGCTTGAAGTAATTCCATTTGATGCCGGAAGTTCAAGTGTGCTAAAAGGCGAAACATTGTACGATACCGTACGGACACTTGAAGCAATCGGCGTTAACGCAGTTGTTGTCCGTCATGAAGAAGATGCTTATTATGATGAGCTTGTTGGTCACATTGATATACCGGTTATTAACGCAGGTGATGGATGCGGGCAGCATCCTACACAGTGTTTGCTGGATCTCCTGACAATTCAACAGGAGTATGGGACATTTGAAGGGCTGAAGATTGGTATCGTTGGAGACATTCGCCACAGCCGGGTTGCACGTTCAAATGCAGAGGCGCTGAGACGACTTGGAGCCGATGTTAAATTTTCAGGGCCTCCTGAATGGTTTGAAGAAGACTTTTTAGAATCTGGCGGATTTGTGCAAATTGATGAACTTGTCGAGCAAGTAGATGCGCTTATGCTGCTTCGTGTTCAACATGAACGTCATCAAGTAGCTTCCTCTATGACTAAAGAGGAATACCATGAGCGCTACGGTCTAACAGAGGAAAGAGAAGCACGCATGAAGCCAGGCAGCATTATTTTGCATCCTGCACCGGTAAACCGCGGAGCAGAAATTGCTGACAGCCTTGTAGAATGCGAACGTTCACGTATTTTTAAACAAATGGAAAATGGTGTTTACGTACGCATGGCCGTACTAAAAGAAGTTCTCGAAGGGAGATTGGCAAATGAACTGGTTAATTAAAAATGGTCAAATCTTACAAGAAAACGGTGAGATGAAAAAAGCAGATATCCGCATAAAAAACGGCAAAATCACAGAGATTGGCACAGACCTAACAGCTTCTGAAGAAAAAGTGATGGATGCAGCCGGAAAACTTGTTGCACCGGGTTTGGTTGATTTGCATGTTCATTTGCGCGAGCCTGGCGGCGAACATAAAGAAACAATTGATTCAGGAACAATGGCGGCTGCAAAAGGCGGATTTACAACAATTGCTGCAATGCCAAATACACGTCCTGTACCTGATACAAAAGAAAATCTTCAAAAAGTAAACCAGTTAATAAAAGAAAAAGCACATGTGCGCGTTTTGCCTTATGCATCGATCACAATTCGCCAAGCCGGAAAAGAGCTTGTTGATTTTGAAACATTAAAAGAAAATAATGCTTTTGCTTTTACTGATGACGGAGTAGGCATTCAAGAAGCTGGAATGATGCATGCAGCTATGAAAAAAGCGGCACACTCTAATATGGCGATTGTCGCCCACTGTGAAGACAACAGCTTAATTTACGGCGGTGCCGTACATGAAGGTGAGTATTCAAAGCGTGAAGGCCTTCCAGGCATTCCATCTATTTGTGAATCTGTACAAATTGCTCGCGATGTGCTTCTTGCTGAAAATGCAGGCTGCCATTACCATGTGTGCCACGTTAGTACAAAGGAATCTGTTCGTGTGATCCGCGATGCAAAAAAAGCAGGGATCCATGTAACAGGTGAAGTTTCACCTCATCACCTTGTGTTAACAGACCTTGATATTCCAGGGCAAGATCCAAACTTTAAAATGAATCCTCCTCTTCGCGGAGCAGAAGATAAAGCAGCTTTAATTGAAGGGCTTCTTGACGGAACGCTTGATTTTATCGCCACTGATCATGCACCGCATACTGCAGAAGAAAAAGCGGCGGGTATTCAAAAAGCACCATTTGGCATTACAGGGTTTGAAACAGCTTTTCCTCTTTTGTACACAGAACTTGTGAAAAAAGAAGTTTTAACATTAAAGCAGTTAGTTGATTTTATGACAATTAAACCATCTCAAACATTTGATTTGCCTTACGGACGCCTTGAAGAAGGGGTTAATGCAGACATAACGATTATAGACCTTGAAGAAGCAAAAGAAGTTGATCCAACTACATTCCTATCTAAAGGGAAAAACACACCATTTGCAGGCCGCAAGCTTGCAGGATGGCCGACAGCAACTTTTTTCGAAGGAAATCTTGTATGGCAGGAAGGAACGAACAACTAATGAAAAAACAGCTTATTTTAGAAGATGGCACAATTTTTATCGGTGAAGGATTCGGAAGTGAAAAAGATGTAACAGGTGAAGTGGTTTTTACAACAGGTATGACAGGATACCAGGAAACTTTATCTGACCCGTCTTACTGCGGCCAAATTGTAACATTTACGTATCCGTTAATTGGAAATTACGGAATCAACCGTGATGACTTTGAAACCATTCAGCCAGCTGTAAAAGCTCTTGTGGTAAAAGAAGCAGCTGATTTTCCTTCTAACTTTAGAAGTGAATTTTCAATCGACGAATATTTAAAAATGAAAGATATCCCTGCTATCTCAGGTATTGATACACGTAAATTAACGCGGATTATTCGCCAGCATGGTGCACTAAAAGGTGCAATTGTTTCAGCGGAAGTAAATCCGGAACCGGTAATTCACCGGCTTCAGGCAACAGTTATGCCAAATGATCAAGTAGCACAAGTATCAACAAAATCTGCTTATCCGAGCCCGGGCCGCGGTTTTCGCGTTGTTGTACTTGACTTCGGCATGAAGCACGGCATTTTGCGGGAATTAAACAATCGAAACTGTGACGTAGTGGTTGTTCCACATAACACAACAGCGGAAGAAATTCTCCAGTTTAAGCCAGATGGCATTATGCTGACAAATGGTCCTGGTAATCCGAAAGACGTTCCTCATGCTATTGAGACAATTCGCGAATTAATCGGGAAGGTGCCACTTTTCGGCATTTGCCTTGGACACCAGCTTTTCGCACTTGCATCAGGAGCTGATACATTTAAACTGAAATTTGGTCACCGCGGTTCAAACCACCCGGTAAAAGACCTGGCAACAGGCCGTACAGCATTAACGTCTCAAAACCACGGATTTGCTGTAAGCGAAGAATCTGTTGCTAATACAGATTTGAAAATCACACACGTTGCTTTAAACGACGGTACAGTAGAAGGACTAGCTCATAAAACTTATCCTGCCTTTACTGTTCAATACCACCCAGAAGCATCACCGGGTCCAGAGGATGACAACATTTTATTCGACCGTTTTATTGAAATGATGAAAACAAACGCTGCAAAGGAGACACAACATGCCTAAACGCACAGACATCAACAGTATACTTGTAATTGGTTCAGGCCCGATTGTAATTGGACAGGCTGCAGAATTTGACTACGCTGGAACACAGGCTTGCCTTGCATTAAAAGAAGAAGGATACCGGGTTATCCTTGTAAACTCAAATCCAGCAACAATCATGACAGACACAGAAGTGGCAGACGCGGTTTATATTGAACCTATCACTCTAGAATTCGTGCGCCGCATTATCCAAAAAGAACGTCCAGATGCCATTTTGCCAACATTAGGTGGACAAACAGGGCTGAATATGGCCGTTGAGCTGGCAAATGCAGGTGTTTTAGATGAATATAATGTAGAAGTGCTTGGAACAAAACTTTCTGCTATTGAGCAAGCGGAAGACCGCGATTTGTTCCGTACTTTAATGAATGACTTAAATGAACCTGTTCCTGAAAGTGATATTATCCATACACTTGAAGAAGCATATACATTTGTTGAGCGAATTGGTTATCCGGTTATTGTACGTCCTGCTTATACACTTGGCGGTACAGGCGGCGGAATTTGTTTAAATGAAGAAGAATTGATTGAAACAGTTACAAACGGATTAAAACAAAGTCCGGTTACTCAATGCTTGCTTGAGAAAAGTATTGCCGGCTTTAAAGAAATTGAATACGAAGTAATGCGCGATTCAAATGACAATGCGATCGTTGTTTGTAACATGGAGAACATTGACCCTGTTGGTGTTCACACAGGCGACTCTATCGTTGTGGCACCGAGCCAGACATTGACAGACCGTGAATATCAAATGCTTCGCAACACGTCTTTGAAAATTATTCGCGCGCTTGGAATCGAAGGCGGCTGTAACGTTCAGCTTGCACTGGACCCATACAGCTTCCAATATTACATCATTGAAGTAAATCCTCGTGTAAGCCGTTCATCTGCGCTTGCGTCAAAAGCAACAGGCTATCCAATTGCAAAGCTTGCAGCTAAAATTGCCGTTGGCTTAACACTTGATGAAATGATGAATCCGGTAACTGGAAAAACGTATGCATGCTTTGAGCCAGCTCTTGATTACATTGTTTCAAAAATTCCACGCTGGCCATTTGATAAATTTGAACATGCCAACCGTACACTTGGCACACAGATGAAAGCTACTGGCGAAGTTATGGCAATTGGACGTACATTTGAAGAATCAATGCTTAAAGCAGTTCGTTCATTGGAAAGCGGCGTTTATCATTTGTCACTAGACGATCTGGCAGACAAAGACGATTCTTTCCTTGAAAAACGCATTCGCAAAGCGGGCGATGAGCGCTTGTTCTATCTTGGAGAAGCACTGCGCCGGGGGATTACAATTGAAACAATACACGAGTGGAGCCAAATTGATTTATTTTTCTTGAAAAAGTTTGAGAACATCGTGAAATACGAAAAAGAAGTTGAAAACAACCCATTCAACACAGAAGTAGTGAAAAAAGCAAAGCAAATGGGCTTCGCAGATAAAACAATTGCAAAAGCATGGGGCAAAACAGAAAAAGAAGTATATGACTGGCGCAAAGAAAACGGCATTACACCAGTGTTTAAAACAGTTGATACTTGTGCAGCAGAGTTTGAATCTGAAACGCCTTATTACTACGGCACGTATGAAGATGAAAACGAATCAATCGTAACAGACCGCAAATCAGTTGTGGTTTTGGGTTCAGGTCCAATCCGAATTGGCCAGGGTGTTGAGTTTGACTACGCAACAGTTCACTCTGTATGGGCATTAAAAGAAGCGGGCTACGAAGCAATTATTATTAACAATAATCCTGAAACAGTTTCCACTGATTTCAGTATCTCAGACAAGCTTTATTTTGAACCATTAACAATTGAAGATGTTATGCATATTGTTGACCTTGAGAAGCCAGAAGGCGTTGTGGTTCAATTTGGCGGACAAACAGCGATTAATCTTGCCGGCAAACTTGTAGAGCATGGCGTGAAAATTTTGGGCACAAGCCTGGAAGATGTGGACCGTGCAGAAAACCGTGACAAGTTTGAGCAAGCATTGCAAGACCTTGGCGTTCCACAGCCACTTGGCAAAACGGCTTTTTCAGTAGAGGGTGCGGTTGAAATTGCAAACAACATTGGTTATCCGGTTCTTGTACGCCCTTCTTATGTACTTGGCGGACGTGCGATGGAAATTGTATACAAAGAAGCGGAATTGCTGCAGTACATGCAAAACGCAGTAAAAGTAAATCCGGAGCACCCGGTTTTGATTGACCGTTATTTAACAGGTAAAGAAATTGAAGTAGATGCTATTTCAGATGGAACAGATGTAGTTATCCCGGGCATCATGGAGCATATTGAGCGCGCCGGTGTTCACTCGGGTGACTCTATTGCTGTGTATCCTCCGCAAAAATTAACAGAAAGCCAAAAAGAAAAAATCATTGAGTACACAACCAAACTGGCAAAGGGCTTAAACATCATTGGCCTTTTAAACATCCAGTATGTCATTTCTAAAGGTGAAGTGTTCGTTATTGAAGTAAACCCTCGTTCAAGCCGGACAGTGCCTTTCTTGAGCAAAATTACAAACGTGCCAATGGCAAACATCGCTACAAAAGCAATCATGGGCCAATCGTTGAAAGAAATGGGCTATGTTTCTGGCCTGGTTCCTGAAAAGCAAGGAGTTTTTGTGAAAGTGCCGGTGTTCTCGTTTGCGAAGCTTCGTCGTGTGGACACAACTCTTGGACCTGAAATGAAATCAACGGGTGAAGTAATGGGTAAAGATTCAACAGTGGAGAAAGCATTGTATAAGGGGCTTGTTGCGTCGGGTATGAAAATCCCTACAAAAGGCACAGTATTGCTTACTGTAGCAGACAAAGATAAAGACGAAGCGCTTGCGATTGCAAAACGTTTCCATAATATTGGCTTCCAGCTACTTGCTACTCATGGAACAGCAAACTTCATTCGTGAATCTGGCGTTCCAGTTGAAACTGTTGCAAAAATTGGTGCAAAAGGACCTGATATGCTTGATACAATCCGTGGAGGTCAAGCCCAGTTTATTATTAACACCTTAACAAAAGGCAAGCAGCCGGCACGTGATGGCTTCCGAATCCGCCGTGAATCTGTAGAAAATGGTATTCCTTGCTTAACGTCACTTGATACAGCTACAGCCATTCTTGAAGTGCTTGAATCAATGATTTTTAATGCAGAAGCAATGCCAAAATCGGCATTGGAGGCGGTTCATTCATGATTCAAAAAGAGCTGATGACGGTTGTGGCACAATCGGAAATCGCTAAAAATATCTTTGAAATGACGTTGAAAGGAACGCTTGTTGATCAAATGGACGAACCGGGAAAATTTGTTCATCTAAAAGCAGGTGAAGAAGTGACACCACTTCTTCGCCGTCCGATCAGCATCGCGCGCATTGAACCTGAAAAACAAGAGTTTACAATGATCTATCGGGCAGAAGGAGCAGGCACAAACGTGCTTGCTCGTAAACGTCCGGGAGATAAAGTAAATGTTTTAGGCCCGCTTGGTCATGGTTTTCCGGTTGGAGAAGCGCAAACTGGGCAAACAGCTCTTTTAATTGGTGGCGGAATTGGAGTTCCCCCATTGTACGAACTGTCCCGTCGTTTAAATGCAAAAGGTGTTAAAACTATTCATGTTTTGGGCTTCCAGAATCAAGCAGCTGCTTTTTACACAGAGCAATTTGCATTATTAGGGGAAACCTATGTAGCTACAGTGGACGGATCGCTTGGAGAACAAGGCTTTGTTACAGATGTAGTCAATAACCATGGGCTGAAAGCAGATATTTTTTATTCATGTGGCCCAACGGTAATGCTCAAAGCAGTAGAGCAGCTTCATGCAGCTCCACATGGCTTTATCTCACTTGAAGAGCGGATGGGATGCGGAATAGGAGCATGCTTTGCCTGCGTTTGCCATCCTTCAGCTGATGAAACCGGCACATCATATTTAAAAATTTGCAGTGACGGCCCAGTATTCAAAGCCGGGGAGGTAGCATTGTGAGCAGAATGAACATTGACCTTCCTGGTCTTTCTTTAAAAAATCCCGTAATGCCAGCATCTGGCTGTTTCGGTTTTGGCCGTGAGTTCAGCCAGCTGTTTGATTTAAGCGAGCTTGGTGCCATCATGATTAAAGCAACAACAGAAGAGCCGCGTTATGGAAATGCAACACCCCGTGTTGCTGAAACCCCGGCAGGCATGTTAAATGCCATTGGCCTTCAAAATCCAGGATTAGAAAAAGTGATCGGAAATGAACTTGAATGGCTAAAACAATTTGATGTCCCAATCATTGCAAATGTTGCGGGTTCTCAAACAGAAGATTATGTACAGGTTGCTAAAGAAATATCAAAAGTTGAAAACGTCCATGCGTTGGAGTTGAATATTTCATGTCCAAATGTTAAAACAGGCGGTATTGCTTTTGGAACAATTCCTGAAACGGCAAAAGAGCTGACAAAAAAAGTTAAAGAAGTATCGGAAGTTCCTGTTTACGTAAAACTATCGCCAAATGTCTCGGATATTGTGGGAATGGCAAAAGCAGTAGAAGACGGCGGTGCCGATGGAATTACAATGATTAATACTCTTCTGGGCATGCGTATTGACTTAAAAACAGGCCGCCCTGTGCTCGCTAACCGGACAGGTGGATTATCCGGCCCTGCGGTAAAGCCTGTAGCCGTCCGGATGGTTTATGAAGTTAGCCAAAAAACGAACTTGCCGATTATTGGCATGGGCGGGATTTCTACAGTAGAAGATATTATCGAATTTTACTTGGCAGGTGCAGATGCTGTAGCTATTGGAACAGCAAATTTCGTTAACCCTTTTATATGCACGGAATTAATTGCGGGGCTGGATCAGTATTTAGAAAAACATAATGTGGACCATATTAGCGAATTGAAGGGACTGAGCTGGAAGTAATGGAGAAAGAACCAATTATTGCACTCGATTTTCCTTCATGGGAGCAAACAAAACAGTTTCTTGCTCCATTTCACCAAGAGCAGCTTTATGTAAAAGTAGGCATGGAGCTGTATTTGCAAAATGGCCCTTTTATTATTGAACAACTAAAAAAAATGAATCATCGGATTTTCCTTGATTTAAAACTCCATGATATTCCGAACACGGTTGGCCAGGCTATGAAAGGTTTGGCTGGCCTTGGTGTGGATATGATTAATGTTCACGCAGCAGGCGGAGTAGAAATGATGGAAAAAGCACGTGAAGGCCTGGAGGCTGGAGCAAAGAACGGACAGCGTCCTATTTTGCTTGCAGTTACACAGTTAACGTCAACATCAGAAAAAGCGATGCAAGCGGATCAGCTTATTTCTGTGCCGCTTCACGATTCTGTTCTTCATTATGCGAAAAAAGCAAAAACAGCAGGTTGTGACGGAGTGGTATGCTCTGTTTTAGAAGCAGGGGCCATTCGAGATGCATGCGGAGACACCTTTTTTAAAGTCACGCCTGGCATTCGATTAAAAGAAGGCAGTGCCGATGATCAAAAGCGTATAGCCGATCCAGCGGAAGCCCGCAAAATCGGATCGACAGCGATTGTGGTCGGCCGTCCAATCACAAAAGCAGCCGACCCGGTCGCTGCCTATCACCATGTAAAAGCACTTTGGGGAGGCCAAGCGTAAAATGAAAAAACAAATTGCAGAAGAACTATTGAAAATTCGTGCGGTATACTTGCAGCCAAATGATCCATTCACTTGGTCATCTGGCATGAAGTCGCCTATTTATTGCGATAACCGGTTAACATTATCGTATCCGGAAACAAGGCAAAAAATTGCTAAAGGCCTTGCAGAGCTTATTAAAGAACAGTATCCGGAAGCGGAAGTTCTTGCTGGCACTGCAACAGCGGGGATTCCTCATGCTGCCTGGGTATCAGATGTTTTAAATCTGCCGATGTGCTATGTTCGCTCTAAAGCGAAAGAGCATGGAAAAGGCAACCAAATTGAAGGCAAAATTGAGCCGGGTGCAAAAGTAGTCGTGATTGAAGACTTAATTTCCACAGGCGGCAGTGCTATTACAGCAGCAGAAGCTCTTCGCGCAGCTGGCTGTGATGTTTTGGGCGTAGCGGCCATCTTCACATACGGCCTGTCAAAAGGGGATAACCGTCTTGCAGCTGCAGAATTAAAAGCAGCAGCGCTTAGTGACTATGATGCTTTAATAGAAGTAGCAGCGGAACAAAACTATGTGCAAGCAAGTGATATTGAAACGCTTAAACAATGGAAACAAAACCCGGATTCTTGGGGAACAAACTAAAAAAAGACAGCGGGCAAAACTGCCCGCTGTCTTTTATTTTTTCATCGCCATTACTTTTCCTTCATCTGGTGTTACATAAACTGTATGCTGATTGTCGTAAATAACAAAACCGGGTTTGGCGCCAGACGGTTTTTTTACATACCTGACCTTTGTGTAGTCAACAGGTACAGAAGAAGATTCTTTTGCTTTGCTGTAATAAGCAGCAATCATGGCTGCTTCTAAAATTGTTTCGTTAGAAGGAGCATCAGAACGGATCACAACGTGTGAACCGGGGATGTCTTTTGTATGCAACCATATATCGTCACGGCGAGCAAATTTATTTGTTAAATAGTCGTTTTGCCTGTTGTTTTTGCCGGCATGAATAAGCGTGCCATCAGAAGCAATATATTCTTCAATTACCGGCTTGTCCGTTTTCTTTTTCTTTTTCACATGGCGTGCTTTTATGTAGCCTTCCTCGGCCAGTTCTTCACGAATTTCTTCAATATCTCGCGGCGAAGCGGATTCAAGCTGTTGCATTAAAGCTTCAAAATAAAGAATTTCGTTTTTTGTTTTTTCAATTTGCTCTTGTACAACAACTAAAGCGTGTTTTGCTTTTTGATAGCGGGAAAAATATTTTTGCGCGTTATCAGCAGGGCTTTTTTGCGGATCAAGGGCAATGGTAATCGTACCGGCGTTTTCGTCATAGTAATTCAAAACGTCAATTTTATTCATTCCTTTTTTTACTGCGTATAAATTTGCAGTCAGAAGTTCACCGAGCCGTTGATATTCACCGGCATTTTCCGCTTCTTGCAATGTTCGTTCCAGCTTGTGGATTTTTGAACGGTTTTTTTGCAACTCATTTCCTATTAACCGTTCCAGGTCATTTGCCTGCTGTCGAACCCGGTCTCGTTCTGCTTTTCCGAAATAATAGCGGTCTAAAAGAGAAGAGAGAGAATTGAATTTAATGCGCTCACCGCTTAAATGCGGCAGGTCTATCATGTAAAAATAGCTTTTTTCCCCGGTTTCAATAAGCAGCGGTGAATAAGCGCCTTGTTTTAATGGTTCCATTACAGCAAGAAAAGCAGGCGGCAGAGTTTCCTTGTTTGCCAGACCAGCCCGTGCCGTAATTTCATTGCTAATTAAAGGTGACATACCTTCAAATGATGAAACAAGCTGCTTTGAAATTTTTCCGGCATTAAAATCAACAGCACGTAAAACAGCTTGAGCATCTGCAGCAAGAGGATTTTGCTTGTTTTGTGCCGGAGGTTCTACATAAGGCGCACCGGGAAGAATGGTTCGATAACTGTTTAAAGCAGAAGGAACATGTTTTATGCTGTCAATAATCGTCCCTTTTTCTTTATCAACCAAGATAATGTTACTGTGGCGGCCCATTATTTCTACGTATAAGTTTTTATAGGAAATGTCGCCAATTTCATTTTTTCCTTTAAACTCAAAACAAATGGTTCGATCCAGGCCAAATTGGCGGATGTTTTCGAGGATAGCACCATCCAGATGCTTTCGCATCATTACACAAAAAAGAGGAGGTTCAGACGGATTGTCATGTATGGTTTCTGTAAGTTGTACTCGTGCGTAGGAGGGATGAGCCGATAAAAGCAGCTTGTTGTTTTTCCCGCGCGCCCGAATCACCATGATCGTTTCATTTTTAAATGGCTGGTGAATTTTGTTAACGCGTCCGCCCATCAGTGCTTCATTTAATTCTTCTGTCATTGCTTTTGTAAATAATCCATCAAATGCCATAACTCATACTCCCTTTTTAAACGAACATATTTATTTATCTTATCATGCCGTCTGTCTATACGTAAATTTGATAGCATTTCTTTTTTTATTTTAAAAAAACTCCTGTATACTTTATTTTACAAAACCAATAATGAAACAAAAAGCACAGTCACCATTTACGTCCCTTCAGTAGTTGTTTTTCTATAGCAAATTTTATTTTTGCATCAATTGCAGAAAAGGTTAGGTGAAAATTCACTAAAAAACATTCAATATTATGATGAATGGGGAAACGATCCAGCTAAAGCAGTTGGTTAAACCCGAAAAATAAAACTAGAAATGCTGTGTAGCAAATTGCCGGTTGAAAAAGAACTAGTTCGGGCATTTATTAAGCAGAAAAAGCAAAAAATATGATATAATAGTTCAAGTGTGCAAGAACGGATAATTATGACAAAGGGGGCTTCAGACGATGCAGTTAGTCAATATAAGGTTTGGCAGCGTCGTCTCGGCAGAACGGATTGTGACAATTGTCAGCCCGGAGTCGGCACCGATCAAGCGACTTGTTTAAGAGTCGCGTGAAAAAGGAAACCCTGTTGATGCAACGTTTGGCCGCCGGGCGCATGCAGTTATTATTACAGATAGCCATCATGTTATTTTATCGGCCGTCCAGCCCGAAACGGTCGTCAATCGTGCTGTATGGAAAGATGAGGATGCAGAGGAAGGATTGTGAAACGCGTGAAAGAAAAAGGTTTGCTGATTGTTCTGTCCGGACCTTCAGGTGTAGGAAAAGGGACAGTGCGAAAAGCGATTTTTTCAAGGAAAGATGTGAAATTTGACTATTCGATTTCAATGACAACACGTAAACCGCGTGAAGGAGAAATTGATGGTGTTGATTACTTTTTTAAATCCCGTGAAGAGTTTGAACAGTTAATCAAAGAAGGCAAACTACTTGAATACGCTGAATTTGTAGGGAACTACTATGGAACTCCTGTTGATTACGTGCGTGAAACACTTGATGCAGGAACAGACATATTTCTGGAAATTGAAGTAGAGGGTGCCCGGCAAGTGCGCGAAAAGTTTCCAGAAGGCTTATTTATTTTTCTGGCGCCGCCAAGTTTATCTGAATTGCACAGCCGCATCATTGGACGCGGAACAGAAACAGATGAAGTGATAAAAGGCCGGATGGAACAAGCTCGGAAAGAAATTGAAATGATGGATTTGTATGATTATGTGGTAGAAAACGATGAAGTAGAGCGGGCATGTAGTCGTATACAATCTATTGTGGAAGCGGAACACTGCCGCCGCGAACGCGTGCAGTATCGCTA